>JADGRR010000182.1 GCA_017880745.1 Burkholderiales bacterium | reverse complement strand
CTGCGCTTCGACTCCAGGCCAGAAGCAGCCACACGGACCGTCTAGGGCTGCAGCTTGAACTCGATTAGTTCGAAGCCGTACAAACCTCGGTGCGGGTCCCGAGTCTCCTCTTTGACGATGGCACGCGCTTTCGAGGCATACCAGTACGTCAAAGTGGTCTCTCCAGTAACCGGGCCCTCTGGCGGCACACGAAAGGGAATTCTCGCTTCAAGCTTAAGCACTTCGAATTCACCGGCCGGAACCCGTAGCTTCTCTTGCCCGACCACTATCACGGCGCCGTCGCCACGACCGTTATATCCTACATCCTTCCAAAGATAGTAGTCGGTGAAGCTCCACTGCTTGCCTACTTCAAGTGGAAAGCTAAGCAGTCGCCGGTCCGAATCGTGTCGGCGTGGCGAGTCGACGACATTTAGGTCTGGCGTCAGCATCAGCGGTTGTCCGTTCTCCGTGCCCTCTATGCCTGTGGGCGCAACCGACGTGACTACCCAGACACGGTCGTATAATTTCTCGGAACGCCCACCTGTTCCAGAAGTCACCGCGAACACCCATCGGTCGCCGACCTTCACATCAGGTCGGTCTGCCGTCTGCGCCAGCACCGAAGCGGGAAGCACCGCGAGCGCCAAGTGCAAGAAAAGACGCCGGACTAAGGAACCACACTCAATAGTTGTCACGTGAGCCTCCTGTTGGATAATTCGCCACGCCAATTCGTCTGGAGGAAATCGAGCCCTGCTTGGTTGTATATCAGGAGGTTGATAGGACGTTGTTGAGTTTCATCACAAATCTGGTCCCTAAATAGCCGGAGGCTGGCGAATGACCGCATCGGAGAAGATGGACCGGCGGCTATGGGTCGGGAGTACGCATTCGTCGTACTAGACAAGCTGCCGTTCGGATTAAATTCATCGCCAATGGCCGGTGCCGAATCTGCACCGGCCGCCTATGTCACTCGGAGCCAACGGCTGCACTGGCCGAGGTACTGCCGGTCAAGCTATTTCCTTGATGGTCTCGTTCTCATAAAAAGCGTTCGTTCATCGGCAATCTCCCTGACCGACTCAAGCAAGCCTGAACGTCGCCGACACGATCACGCCGCCGCCCGCCGGCAGGTTGTCGGCGCGGACGCTGCCGCCGTGGAATTCGGCGATGAGGCGGGCGATGTACAGGCCGAGGCCGAGATGCGGCCCGGCGCCGCGCTCCTTTCTCACCGAGACCATGGATTCGAACAGCGTGCCGCGCATCTCCTCGGGCAGCGGCGGCCCCTGGTTCTCGACCGAGACGCGCGCCATCCTGCCCTCGTTCGCGCCCTCGCGCTCCACGCTCACGACTATGGCTGCGCCGGGCGCGGAGAAATCCACCGCGTTGGCCGCGAGCTTGTCGAGCAGTTGCGCGGCGAGATCGGGCGCGCCGTCGACGTCGATCGCGCCCGCGGGCAGGCCGAGCTCGAACGCGTGGCCGGGGTAGGCGCCGCGATAGCCCTCGACGCAGCCCGCCACCACGGCGGCGAGATCGAAGCGCTCGCGCTCCTGCGCGGCGAGGCTCTCTTCCAGGCGCGTCGCCTCGCTCATGCGGGTAAGAATGGTGTTCAGGCGCGCGAGGCCTTCCTCGGCGCGCTCGATGTACACGCGCGCCTCTGCGGGCAGGGGTTGCAGGTCGAGGTTTTCAAGGGACGAGCGCACCACCGCGATGGGCGTGCGCAGCTCGTGCGACAGCCGGCTCGCCATGCTCTCGAGGTACGCGTGGTGTTGCGACAGCCGCGCGAGCATGATCGAGAAACTGCGCGAGAGGTCGCCGATCTCGTCGCCCGCGTCCGAGCCCGTGGCGATGCGCGTCGTCAGCCGCCCGCTCGCGTCGATGGCCGACTCCGCCTCGTCGCGCAGCCGGCGTATCCGATGCGACAGCCGCGTGGCGAAGGCGAGCAGCACCGCGGCGGCAACGGCAAACGCCGCGAGGGTGACGACGAGCAGGCGCTCCAGCGCGCGGCTGCGCACCGATAGGATGGAGTTGGTGGTCTCCTCGACCACCACTGCGCCCAGCACCTCGTCGCCGTTCCAGATCGGATACGCGGCCGAGACCACCACGGCGCGGCCGTCGGGCGTGTTGCGCACGCGTGCGCCGGGCGTGCCCTGCAGCGCGCCGGCGATGTCGCGTCCGGTGGCGAGCACGTCCGCGGCGACGGCCTCGTCGAAATCCTCCGTCGGGCGCTGGATCAGCCGGCCGAGCAGGCTCTGCCACAGGCCCGGCGCCTCGGCCGCCTCGGGCCGCTTCAAGCTGCCCGCGAGCGCGAGCACGCGGTAGTCGCGGTTGACCACCCAGATGCGCTGCGTGGTGCGCTCGAGGCCCGCGAGAATGGCGGAGATCTCGGCGACCTGCTCGCGCGGCGCCGACTCGCGCGCGATTTCGCGCTGCGCTGCCGCTGCGGAAGCGCCGCCGGCCTCCGGAGCGGGCGTCTCGCCGTGCGCCGCGGCCAGTCGCTGCAGTTCCGCCTCGGCCTCGCTGCGCAATTCCGAATCGATCGCCGGCTGCAGGCGCATCAGCTGCGGCCGCCCGTTCAGCGCCGTGGCCACCGCGCGCGCGGTGGCGATCTGCGCCTGCTCCTGCCCTTCGAGCAGGAAGCGCTCCATTTCCTTGACGTAGCGATAGCCGGCCCAGGGCAGAGCCAGCAGCGTCAGCGCAACCAGGGCGAGCTGGGCGCGCAGGCCCAGGGCGAAGCTGAAGCGCGGCCTCATTCGGCCTTCCAGCGGTATCCCATGCCGTACACGGTGTCGATGTGATCGAAGGCGGGGTCGACGGCGATGAATTTCTTGCGCAGGCGCTTGATGTGCGAGGTGATGGTGCCGTCATCGACCACCAGGTTGGCGTCGCGCATGAGCTGCTCGCGCTGCTTCACGTGGCCCGGGAACTTCGCCAGCGTGTGCACCATCCAGAATTCGGTCAGGGTCAGCGGCACCGGCGCGCCGCCCCAGGTCGCGGCGAAGCGTTGCGCATCGAGGCGCAGCGCCCCGCGCTCGATGACGTCCGCGGCCTGCTGCGGCTCGCGCGCGAGGTCCACGCGGCGGAACAGCGCGGCGATGCGCGCGAGGAGGTGCGGCAGGCTGATGTCCTTGGTGAGGTAATCGTCCGCGCCCATGCGCAGGCCCGAGACCACGTCGAAGTCGCTGTCGCGCGCGGTCAGAAAAATGATCGGCAGCCCGGCCGACAGCGCGCGCAGCTCGCGGCACAGCGCGAAGCCGCCGTCGAACTCGTCGCCGAGGCCGATGTCGATCACCGCCAGGTCGGGCAGGCGCAGGCGAAACGCCGCCAGCGCCTCGGCGCGGCCGGCGTAGGCCGCGACCTCGTAGCCGTGTTTTTTCAGCGCGTCCACGGTGTTGGCGCGGATGGCCGGGTCGTCTTCGACGATGGCGATGCGGCGGGGCAAGCGCGTTCTCCTTTGAGCCGAATATAGCCGATTTGCCCACGGCCATGGGACCAGCAGGGACGTTGGCGGCAAAAGCCATTTTTTTGCCACATTTGATCGGCGCAGCGCCATTCCCTCTTCGGCGCGATGCCCGAATCGAGCGCTTAAATGCGATACAGGACCGGGTGTCCGGTTCAACGCAAAACATGGGGAAACCATCATGGAATTCACCGGCAAGCCGCGCCTGACCTTCTCCGACCTCATCGCCTACTTCGCCCTGATCTTCGCCATCGGCCTCGCCGTCAGCCTCGTGCTCGCCGGCGCCGTGCTGCTGCTCGCCGGCCAGCCGGTCTAGCGCCATGAACGCCAGCGCTTACACCAACCGCGGCGAGGAAGTGCCGCTCGGCGTGGAATGCGCCCTGCCCCATCTGGCGAGTTGCACGCCGTCGCCGAATGGCGGCGGCATGGAGCGCACCAACCCGACCCTATATCTCGTGAAAGGAGATCGTCATGCTGCAACGCTTGAAAGACTTGATCCAGTCCATTCGTGACGCCCATGCCAGGCGCGCGCCATCCTGAATCGGCCTTCGTCCATACGAATTCGGGCGCAAGCGCCTGAACGAACCGCGGCGGCGAGCACGCAGCGGCCTGGGTTTCCCCCTCCCACCCTGGCGCTGCGTAGCTTGCCCGCTTCGGCAGGATGGCAAGCGGGCAGCATTCATTCGAACCAGGGCGCCGCTGGCAAGCGTCGCGATGGCATCACCGGACAGGGTGGCGTATCATGGTGCACGAGTGCTCATTCGCGTGAGCCGCAGCCATGGACAATCCCGATCTCCTGCTCCTAGCCCGCTCCCAATTCGGGTTGAACATCGGTTTCCACATCCTGTTCCCCAGCCTCACCATCGGGCTGGCGTGGATCCTGGTGTACTTTCGCATCCGCTACGCGCGCAGCGGCGACGCGGCCTGGCTCGCGACCTACAAGCTGTGGACCAAGGTGTTCGCGCTCTCGTTCGCCATGGGCGTGGTAACCGGCATCACCATGTCGTTCCAGTTCGGCACCAACTGGCCCGGTTTCATGAAGCAGGTCGGCAACATCGCCGGGCCGCTGCTCGCGTTCGAGGTCCTCACCGCGTTCTTTCTCGAAGCCACTTTTCTCGGCGTGATGCTGTTCGGCATGAACCGCGTGCCCGCCTGGGTGCACATCGGGGCGACGGTGCTGGTCGCGTTCGGCACCTTGTTCTCGGCGTTCTGGATCCTCGCGCTCAATTCGTGGATGCAAACGCCGACCGGGCAGGTGATGGCGGACGGCGTGCTGATCGCGGGCGACTGGCTGCAGGTGATCTTCAATCCGTCCTTCCCCTACCGCATGACGCACATGCTGCTCGCCTCCGGGCTCACCGCCTCCTTCGTCGTCGCCGGGCTGTCGGCCTGGCGCCTGCTGCGCGCTCCCGCGGATGTCTCGGCACTGCGCACGCTGCGCACCGGCGTCGTTATCGCCGCGGTGATTGCGCCGCTGCAGATTTTCGCCGGCGATCTGCACGGGCTGAATACGCTCGAGCACCAGCCGGCGAAAATCGCCGCGATGGAGGCGCTGTGGAACACCGAGCGCGGCGCGCCGCTGGTGCTGTTCGCGCTGCCGAACGCGGAGACGCGGCACAATGACTTCGCCATCGAAGTGCCCAAGCTCGCAAGCCTGATACTGACGCACGACGTGGACGGCGAGGTGAAAGGCATAGAGGCGTTTGCGCCCGCAGCACCGGGTGCGGACCAGCTCGCGCCGCCGGTGGCGCCGCTGTTTTTCGCCTTTCGCGTCATGCTGGCCCTGGGGGTGCTGATGCTCGCGGTCGCCTGGATCGGCGCATGGCTGCTGCGCCGGGGCAAGGCGCCACCGGGATGGTTGTTGTGGACGCTCGCCGGCTGCACCTTCTCCGGCTGGGTGGCGACGCTCGCGGGCTGGCTGGTCACCGAAATCGGGCGCCAGCCCTGGCTGGTCACCGGCATCCTGAGAACCTCGCAGGCGATGGGCCGCATCCCCGAGGCACAGCTCGGCGCAAGTCTCACCGGCTACGTCCTCGTCTATGCCCTGATGCTCGGGGCGTACATGGTGGTGATCACCCACCTCGCGGGCAAAGGCACCGGCTCGGATATACGCTCGGGCGCGCCGCGCGCCCCCGTGCAGGAGGAGGCGGTATGAACCTCGACCTGCCACTCATTTTTGCTGCGCTGATGGGCATCGCCGTGCTCGCCTATGTCGTGCTCGACGGCTACGACCTCGGCGTGGGCATGCTGATGCCCGCGGCCGACGCGCGCGAACAGGAACTGATGGTGTCCTCGATCGGGCCGTTCTGGGACGCGAACGAAACCTGGCTGGTGCTGGGCGTCGGCATCCTGCTGGTGGCGTTCCCGGTGGCGCACGGCGTGGTGCTGGGCGCGCTCTACCTGCCGGTGGCGGCCATGCTGATCGGGCTGATGCTGCGCGGCGTGGCGTTCGAGTTCCGCGTCAAGGCCGAGGGCTGGCACCGCGAGCTGTGGAACTGGCTGTTCTGGCTCGGCTCGTTCATCGCCTCGTTCGCGCAGGGGCTGATGCTCGGGCGCTACATCACCGGTTTCGATTCCGGTTTCGGCTATCTGCTGTTCGCGCTCGTAGTGGGCGCCGGGCTATGCGGCGGCTACGTGCTACTCGGCGCGACCTGGCTCATATACAAGACCGAGGGCACGCTGCAGAAAAAGGCTGTGGCCTGGACGCGCTGGGGGCTGCTGTGGGTCGCGTTCGGTGTCGCCGCGGTGAGCGTTGCCGCGCCGCTTGTGAGCCAGACAGTGCAGATGAAGTGGTTCGAGTTTCCGAGAATGCTGGGGCTGATGCTGCTGCCGCTGGTGACGCTGCTGGCGTGGATCGGGGTGTGGCGTTCAACCGGCCGATTGTCCCGAGGCGAAACGGGCGCCACGCAATGGGCACCCTTTGC
>JADGRR010000181.1 GCA_017880745.1 Burkholderiales bacterium | reverse complement strand
ATTCGGCGCCGTCGCGGTCATCCTGTACGTAGCGACGGGCCGGCTGCGGCCAAGGCACGGGCTCGCGCCTGGCCATGGCCTCGTGGAATGGGGGCGCGTGCAGTGGGCAATCACGCTCGCCTTGGCGCCGCTGCTGCTCGTCTGGTTCCAGCAGATGTCCTTGGTGTCGCCTGTCGCCAATGCGGTGGCGATCCCGCTGGTGAGCCTGGTGGTGACGCCTCTGGCGCTCGCCGGCAGCGTGCTGCCTTTGGATTTCATCTTGAAACTCGCCCATGCGGCGATGGCGGTACAAATGTGGCTGCTCGAATGGTGTGCCGGGCTGCCGCTGGCGGTGTGGCAGCAGCACGCGCCCGCCGCCTGGACCGTGGCCCTGGCCCTGGCGGGGACCGTCTGGTTGCTGTTGCCGCGGGGCGTTCCGGCGCGCTGGCTGGGTCTGCCGCTGCTGTTGCCGATGTTTGCCGTGACCCCGCCGATTCCCCCGCCGGGCGCCGCGTGGATCACGGTGCTGGACGTGGGCCAAGGCCTGGCAGTATTTGTGCAGACCGCGCGGCATACGCTGCTCTACGATGCCGGACCGGCCTACGACCCCGAGGCCGATAGCGGCAGCCGCGTCATCCTGCCGTTCCTGCGCGCCTCAGGTATCGCAAGCCTGGACACGATGATCGTCACTCATGACGACAACGACCATGCGGGCGGCGCCGTGTCCGTGCTGTCGGGCTTGCCGGTCGGAGCCCTTTATTCGTCGCTGTCCGCAACCCACGCGGCATGGCGCGCAGCCTCGGGTTACAGGCTGCCGTGCGCGGCGGGGCAGGGCTGGAATTGGGACGGTGTTCGTTTCGACCTGCTGCACCCGGCCGCCGGCAGCTATGCCGTCGACAGGCTCAAATCCAACGACCGCAGTTGCGTGCTCAAAATCTCCGCCGCACGCGGTTCGGTGTTGCTCACCGGCGACATCGAGGCGCGCTCGGAGGAGGAGTTGCTCGAGCGCGTGCCGGGCGAGCTGCGTGCGGACGTGCTGGTGGTGCCGCACCATGGCAGCAGCACTTCGTCCACGGATGAATTCATCGCCGCGGTGCAGCCGCGCTGGGCCGTTTTCGCGGTCGGCTACCGCAACCGCCTCGGCCATCCGAAGGAGGAAGTGGTGGAACGCTATCGTCTGAGCGGCGCGCAAATGCTGCGCAGCGACAGCGCCGGCGCGGTGCTGGTCCGGCTAGAAGACGAAGGCGTCGGCGTGCAACCTTACCGCGAGCTCAGAACGCGGTACTGGTATTCGGACTGAAAGCGACCGGCCACTCGCTATAGCGCTCGTTTGATCCTGTGTTTGGCCCGCTGCTCCAGCCGCCACCTCCATGGCGGAACCGGGTCTGAGTCGCGCCAAAGCCCCGTGTGGGCCTGCTGCGCCTGGAGTTCGACTTCGGCATAGGCGCTACGGTCTTCGCGCGATTGCTCCCGCTGATATTGTTTGTAATGCCAGGCGAGTCCCACCCGTATCTGTTCCAGGCTGGCGTCGTGTCCGTCCTTCAGGATCTTGCCGACGATGCGCCCGTAACGGTCGTGCTTCTCATACTCGACGCTGACGGACTCACCGAACACCATGCCCGACAGGTGGCGCTTCGAGGCGTCGCCGTAAGGCTGTTTTGTTTCCGGCGCGTCGATGCCGGCGAGGCGGATGCGGTGCTGCGCCTGCACGTCATCGAGCACCGTGATCGTGTCGCCGTCGCTGACGCCGACCACGCGGCCTTCGATGGTGTGTGCAGCAGCGGCAAAGCTGATTGCCGACGCTGCGAGAAACGATCCGGCAACGCGAAGCAGGCAGCCGGGGAGGGAACTTCGCCGCGAATCGACAGGAGTCCTAGGCGGTGGCGGGGTAGTTCATCGGTCCGAGTGTATACGTTTTCTTTCTTGTATGAGGACGGCGGCAGATGCGGCGCTGAATGAAGCGTATTCCGCCTGCTATACTTTTGGCGAGCGCAAGCTGTTGCCCGGCCACGGTCGGGCGCTGAGAACGATCGAGGGAGCGATGGATGAGCGGAGAATTCAGGCAGCGTGAACTGCAGTGCATCACTCCGGGCGGCCTGCACCGGCTGGCATACACCGAGTGGGGCGATCCCGCCAAGCGCAAGGTGCTGATGTGCGTGCACGGCCTGTCGCGCTGTGGCCGCGATTTCGACGCGCTGGCGCGGGTCATGTCCGCCGATTACCGCGTGGTCTGCCCCGATGTGCCCGGCCGCGGACTGAGCGGCTGGCTGAAGAATCCGCTGGAATACCAGGTGCAGACCTATGTTGCCGACATGGTGACGCTGCTGGCGCGCCTGGACGCCGACAGCGTGCACTGGCTCGGCACCTCGATGGGCGGGATGATAGGCATGGCGCTTGCCAGCCTGGCGGAGACCCCGGTGCAAAAGCTGGTGCTGAACGACGTCGGACCGATCATTACCGCGGTCTCGCTTGCGCGCATCGGCGAATATCTGGGCAAGGCGCCGACCTTCCCCGATTTCGCCGCGGCGATCAAATACATACGTGTGGTAAGCGCGCCCTTCGGGGCGCACAGCGATGCGGAATGGTCCGTACTCACCGAGCATGTAACGCGCAGGCAGCCAGACGGCAGTTACCGCATGCATTATGACCCGGCCATCGCCGTGCCCTTCAACGCCGCGGCGCCCGACAAGAACATCGAACTTTGGTCCTATTACGACGCCATCCGTTGTCCGACGCTGGTGATCCGCGGCGCCTTGTCCGACCTGCTCAAGCGCGAGACCCTGCAGGAAATGGCCGGCCGCGGCCCGCGCCCAAGAACGGTCGAGATTCCCGCGGTCGGCCACGCGCCGACGCTGATGCATGCCGACCAGATCGCCATCGTGCGCGAGTTTCTGCTGGCGGATTGATAGCGTCTCTTGTGACTTCACGCGACGACTGAAATCGCGTCCTGCGTTGTTGCAGGGTCGCGATATTGCGCGGACGAGAAACCGTTCGCGCGGACCGCCGATTGCGCACGGACAAAAAACCGTCCGTACGCAATCGGCGATCTTGTGTAAAGGCAACCCCAGGTGGCCCTTGCTTTTATCCAGAACCGTGTTTTCTGTACGGATGCGCTTTTTATCCGTACAGAAAACACGGTTGGCGCGCGTAGCGCGCAAGTCCGCCTGTTCGTGACTACGGCTGTATTCGGGAGGCCGGATCCTGCCTGTAGAACAATGCCAACTGATCATATAGCTCCGGGTAGATTGAACGCACTGCCTGCGGCAAGGTGAAGAACGCTTCCGAGAGAACGGCGAAGAACTCCGCCGGCTGCTCGCTCGCGTAGGGGTCGATCACGGTGTCCATGCCGCGGTCGACCTGGGCGCAGAATTCGTCGTAGGCCGTATCCCAGGCCGCCAGCCACTGCTCGCGTTCCATATCCGCGTGCGGCAGCGGAAAATCGTCCATGTCGCCGCGCTCCATGTGCAGCTTGTGCGCGAATTCGTGGATCACCACGTTGTAGCCGGCCGCGCCCAGCGCCACGTCCTGCCAGGAAAGGATCACCGGCCCGCCAGGCCAGGCTTCGCCCGAGAGCGCATCGTCGTATTCGTGCACCACGCCGCTCGCGTCCATTTCCTCGCGCCGGACCTTGAATTCGCCCGGGTAGATCACGATTCCCACCCAGCCCTCGTAGGCGTCCAGGCCGAGATTGAGGATAGGCAGGCAGGCCTGCACTGCGATCGAAAGTCGCACCGCGTCGGTCAGGACGAAGCCGCGGGCGCCGTGCATTTGCTTTTCGTCCAGGAACAGCACGGCGTACTCCTGCAAACGCTGCCTGTCCGCATCCGTCAGCCCGTGCAGGAACGGCAGGCTGCGGGTCACGTGCTGCCACAGTGCCTGATTCAGCGTAAAGCGGCGCAGTGCGCGCTTTCTGCGCCAGGTTCTGAAGAATCCAAACATGAGGAGATTATCGCCGATTTGCGTTTGGTCACGGCCGGGCGCCGTGGCCGGGCGATATAATCCAATTATGGACACCGGGGTGCAGACTGCACGCGTCGATTTGCCCGAGCTGGCGCTGGCTCCGATCGCCGCCGGCTTGCCCGAAGCCGATGCCATCCGGCTGCGCCGCGCCTATGAGTTTGCCCTGTCCGTCTATGCGGACAAGCTGCTCGGCACGGGCGAACCGGTGCTGGAGCATGCGCTGGGCGTGGTCTCCTCATTGGCTGCACTGCGGCTGGACGTGGAGACGCGCATCGCCGGCATCCTGTTCGCGGTACCCCAGTATCTCGCCGACAGCCAGGACAAGCTCGCTGCCGCCTTTGGCCCCGCGGTCGCGGCGCTGGTCGCGGGCATCGCCAAGCTGAACCGGCTGCGCATGGTCACGCGCGCACTGGCGGGACAGGAAACCGGCGCCGCGCGCAGCTCCCAAGCCGAGGTGCTGCGCAAAATGCTCCTCGCCATGGTCGAAGACATCCGCGTGGTGCTGGTGCGGCTGGCGAGCCGCACCCAGACGCTGCGTTTCCTCGCGCACGCGCCCGACGTCCTGCGCCGGCCCTATGCGCAGGAGACGCTGGATATCTTTGCCCCGCTCGCCAACCGCCTCGGCATCTGGCAACTCAAGTGGGAGCTGGAAGACTACGCTTTCCGCTACCTCGAGCCGGAGTTGTACAAGACAATTGCGTCCATGCTGGACGAGAAGCGCGACGAGCGCGAGAAATTCATCGCCGCTGCGGTGGCCGCGCTGGAGGCGGAATTGCGGGGGGCGGGCCTGCGCGCCGAAGTGCAGGGCCGGCCCAAACACATTTACAGCATCTACAACAAGATGCGCGGCAAGTCGCTGGACTTCTCCGAGCTCTACGATGTGCGCGCCCTGCGCGTGCTGGTGGATTCGGTGAAGGACTGCTACACGGCCCTCGGCATCGTGCACAACCGGTGGACGCCGATTCCGAAGGAGTTCGACGATTACATCTCGCGCCCGAAAGGCAACGACTACCGTTCGCTGCATACCGCGGTGGTCGGCTCCGACGGACGCCCGCTGGAAGTGCAGATCCGCACCCACGACATGCATCGCCACGCCGAGTTGGGCGTGGCCGCGCATTGGCGCTACAAGGAGGCGGGTCCGGGGCGAGCGGCGGCGCGGCCGGACCCCTTCGACGAGAAGATCGCCTGGTTGCGCCAAGTGCTCGCCTGGCGCGACGACGTGGCCGAATCCGTCGATTGGGTCGATCAGTTCAAGCGCACGGCGCTGGACGACACGGTCTACGTGCTCACGCCGCAGGGCCGCGTGCTGGATCTGCCGCAGGGATCGACGCCCGTGGATTTCGCCTACCACCTGCATTCGGATCTCGGCCATCACTGCCGCGGCGCCAAGGTCGACGGCGTGATGGTGCCGCTCAATTACAAGCTCGCCAACGGCCAGCGCGTGGAGATAATCGCCGCCAAGACCGGCGGGCCGAGCCGCGACTGGATGAACCCGGCACTGGGTTACCTCCAGAGTTCGCGCGCGCGCAACAAGGTGAGGCAGTGGTTCAACCTGCAGGCGTTGGCCGAGACCGTAGCCCAGGGACGCGCCGTCGTCGAGCGCGAACTGCAGCGCGAAGGCATGACCGGCGCCAATCTCGACCATTTGGCGCAGCAGCTCGGCTACGCCAGGAGCGAGGACATGTTCGCCGCGGCCGGGCGCGAGGAACTCGGGGCAAAGCAATTGCAGACTGCGCTGCGCGGCGCAGCACCGGCGGGGCCGGAGCCGGAATCCTTGCTGCCGGGCAAAATCAAGGCGGATGCCAAGGGCAGCGGCATTCTGATCGTCGGCATGGACAAGCTGCTCACGCAATTGGCCAAGTGCTGCAGACCCGCACCGCCTGACGCCATCGCCGGTTTCGTCACCCGCGGTCGCGGCGTGTCGATTCACCGGCGCAACTGCCGCGATCTGCAGCGGCTGGCCAGCCTGCATCCGGAACGCATGATCGAAGCCGGCTGGGGTCAGCAAAAGGACGGCGTGTTCTCGGTCGACATCGTGGTGCAGGCGCACGACCGCCAGGGGCTGCTGCGCGATATCTCGGAGGTGCTCTCGCGCGAGAAAATCAATGTCACCGGGGTCAACACGCAATCGAAGCAGCATATGGCTTACATGTCCTTCACCGTCGAAATCTCCGATCTGGAGCAGTTGCACCGGACCCTGGCGCTGATTGGGGATGTCCAGGGCGTGCTCACGGCGAGCAGGCGCTAGATGGAAACCGAGCTCAAGCTGTTGCTCGCGCCGCAGGACCTGCGCCGGCTGCGCCGCGATCCCCGGGTCAGGGCGCTGCAGCAGGGGCGAGCGTCGACGCGCCGCGTCCACAGCGTCTATTACGACACCCCCGAGCGCGCCTTGCTGCGCGCCGGGCTGGCGCTGC
>JADGRR010000180.1 GCA_017880745.1 Burkholderiales bacterium | reverse complement strand
GCTGGCTGCCTTCGAGGCGAGAGTGAAAGGCATTTTCCGCTGCCGCCGTTCCTTCCGGATAGACCCGCAGGACCGACTCCTTGACCGCCTGCCATCCGCCGTTGTCCAGTACCACCGTGAACACAGGCAAACCGTACTGCTGTGCGACGGCGTACACCGAGGTGGGTGTGGAAAAATGAAAACCCCCGTCGCCCACGATTTGAACGACCCGGCTGCCCGGACGCGCGAGTTTCGCCCCGAGCGCCATGCCTCCGCTAAAGCCGAGCCCGCCCCCCGACAGTCCGAAATAGGTCTGCGGACGGGTACGCACGATCTGATTGAGCACGGGGGCCGTGTTCCGAATCGCTTCATTGATGACGATATCGTCCTCGCCCAATACGGCGTTCAGCGCTGCGCACAGAAAATCGGGCGCGATCGCGTCGGCCTTGCCGCTGACGCCTGCAGCGGCGGCGACCCGTTGCGCGCGCTCTTGCCGGATGCCTTCCCACCCCGCGATTCGCTCTGCGGCGTGCGCGCGAAAGCCCGCGCTGGCCTCGGCGCGAACCATCTCCAGTACCTGTCCGAGCACCGTCGCGCAGTCCGCCTGAAGGCGAAGGTCGGTCGCGAACCCCCACATCGGAAAGTCCTTCTTGATCGCGTCGACATCGACATGCATCCAGCAGGCGCCGCGATTGTCCGGCACATACTTCGGCAGCCACGGAACGTCCACGTCGAGCAGCAAGCCGACGTCGGCTTCGGCAATCGCCGCTCTCGCGTCGAAGCCGGCGAAGCAGGGCGAATCCCGGGGAATGTTGAGGTACACCGGGTTGGACTCGAATACCCGGATGCCGCACTCGCGCGCAAGCGCATCCAGCGCCGCAACCGCCTCGGGTTTGCGGCCGAGATAAGAGGTAATTGCGATCGGATTCTCGGCGCCGAGCAGCTGCGCGGCAATGCGCCGCGCGCTATCCGGATCCGTGCCGCCGGCGCGCACCGGGCCGTATCGCGCCGGCAGAAAGGCGCGGATCGCGGACTCCTCCCATTGCTGCGCCAGCGTTTCGCGCGGCAATGACAAATAGACCGGCCCGGCCGGATCGCTTTGCATCAGCGCGTAGCCGCGCGTCAAGACTTCCTTCGCCACCACGCCGGAGGGCAAGGTGTATTCCCACTTGACGTAGGGCCGGACCAGACTGCCGATGTCGTAAGGATCCTGGACGAAATGCACGTAGTTGTCGCGCGATCCCGGCAATTCGCCGCGCAGCGTATACGGCGCTCTGCCGGCCATCAGGAACACCGGGACCCGGGCGCGGAACAGGTTGTGCATGCCCATGCTCGCATTGGCCGTCCCCGCATCCACATGCACCAGCACCGCCTGCCCGCGGCCGGTGATGGCGGCATATCCCCCCGCCATGTGAATCGCGACGTTCTCGTGCGGACACAGAATTACCTGCGGATGCGCCTGTCCCTCGCGATCCCATCGCGCGAGTTCCTCGATCAGCGAGACGTGATCGGTGCCGAGATTCGAAAACAGGTATTCGATGCCGAGGTCCACCAGGCCTTCGAGGAAGTAGTGCGCGGTGCTATGGCTAGGCATTGATGATTTACTCGGCGACGGGCGGTGCGCCGAAACAGGCGCAACGCCCCGGTGCTATTTGGTGCAGGCCCAGACGACCACTTCGCACTCCTTGGCCGCGCACAGGCGCAGCGCCTTGGTCTCGGCCTCCGGCCGGGTGGCGCCGGTGGCGGGAAAATATTTTTGTGGTCCGCGCGCGAGCGCGCCGCAGGCGTTGCGGAAACTCGCCACGACTTCGCAGCGCGGTTGCGCGCATTGCCTCAAGGCTTCGATCTTGGCCGCGCGCGAAGTGGTGGAATCGGCGGCGTAGCCGAACTGACCCGTCTCGCGCTGCAGGGCGATGGCGCCGAAGGCGCCTTTCTTCATCACCACCCTGGCCAGCGCCGGCTCCGCGACGCAAACAATGGCGGCGAAGAGGGTAAGATGGAACAGGGCGGCGCGCATGCTGGAATCGACCATTACATCGTCGCCCCAAGGACCCAGGGCGCGAACTCGTCTTCGCCGTAGCCGAAGGCCTCGCTTTTGGTTTTTTCGCCCGAGGCGGTGTTGAGGATCAGCTCGAACAGTTTCTGCCCGACTTGCTGGATACTCTCCTTGCCGTCGACGATGGTGCCGCAGTTCATGTCCATGTCTTCTTCCTGGTGCTCGAACAGCCGCGTGTTGGTGGCGAGCTTGAGCGAGGGCGCGGGTTTGCAGCCGTAGGCCGAGCCGCGGCCAGTGGTGAAGCAGACCAGGTTGGCGCCGCCGGCGATCTGGCCGGTCGCCGACACCGGATCGTAGCCCGGTGTGTCCATGTAGACGAAACCCTTGGCCGTGACCGGTTCGGCGTATTCGTACACATCGACCAGATTGGTGGTGCCGCCCTTGGCCACGGCGCCGAGCGATTTTTCCAGGATGGTGGTGAGGCCGCCTGCCTTGTTGCCGGGGGAGGGGTTGTTGTTCATTTCGTTGCCGTTGCGCGCCGTGTACTCTTCCCACCACTTGATGCGGCGGATCAGCTTCTCGCCTACCTCGCGCGTAACAGCGCGGCGCGTGAGCAAGTGCTCGGCACCGTAGATCTCCGGCGTCTCCGACAGGATCGCGCCGCCGCCGTGGCGCACCAGCAGGTCGACCGCGGCGCCCAGCGCCGGGTTGGCGGAAATGCCGGAGTAGCCGTCCGATCCTCCGCACTGCAACGCGAGCAGCAGATGGCTCGCCGGCACGGTTTCGCGTTTCACCCGGTTGGCTTCGGGCAGGATCGCCTCGATCCGCGCGATGCCTTCGCGCACCGCCTTCATCGTGCCGCCCTTTTCCTGGATGGTGTAGGCGGCGAACTTGTCGCTGCGCTGGAGTTGCTGCGTGGAGAGCAGAGTGTTGATCTGGTTCGCCTCGCACCCCAGGCCGACGATCTGCACGGCGCAGAAATTGGCGTGGCGCGCGTAGCCGGCCATGGTTCGGCGCAGCACGTCCATGGGCTCGCCTTCGGAGGCCATGCCGCAGCCGCTCTTGTGCGTGAGCGCGACCACGCCGTCCACGTTGGGGAAATCGTTCTGGCACCCGTCGAAATGCCGGGCGATCATGCGCGCTACCGTGGCCGAGCAATTGACGCTGGTGAGTATGCCGATGTAGTTGCGCGTGGCCACGCGCCCGTCGGCGCGCACGATGCCCTGGAACGTCGCCGGCTGCGCGACGTAGTCGGTGGCTTTGGCGTCGGCGCAATAGGCGTAATCGCGGTCGAAATCGCCCATAGCGATGTTGTGCACATGGACGTGCTCGCCTGCATGGATATCGCAGGTGGCGAAACCGATGATCTGGTTGTAGCGCCGCACCGGATCGCCGGACTTGATGTCGCGCACCGCGATCTTGTGCCCGGCCGGGATGCGGGCCGCGACGCGCACGTTGTGTTCCTTGAGCAGCGTCGTGCCCTCGGGAATCTCGACGCGGGCGATGACCACGTCGTCGGCGGGGTTGAGGCGTATCGTCAGGTCGGTGGCTTGCAGCATGGTGTTACCTCAGAGGTATAGCGCAAATATTCTACTCTTGCGCCGGAGGAGGCGCGGCCGTCCCGCTACGGAAGGAACTTCCGCGGCAGCCACAGGGCGATTTCGGGAATGTAGGTGATCAGGATCAGGCTCGCCAGGAGCGGCACCAGCCAGGGCAGGATGGCGATGGTGGTGCGCTCGACCGACAGCTTCGCCACGCGCGCCAGCACGAACAGCACCATGCCCATGGGTGGATGCAGCAGGCCTATCATCAGGTTCAGCACCATCACCAGGCCGAAGTGCACCGGGTCGATGCCGAGCTGGTGGCAGATCGGCAGCAGGATCGGCACCAGGATGGTGATCGCGGCGGTCGGTTCCAGAAAGCAGCCCACGAACAGCATCAGCAGGTTCGCCAGCAGCAGGAAAATCGCCGGATTGTGGGTGTAGGCGAGCACCGCGGCTGCGACGGCATCGGTGACCTTGGTGACGGTCAGGAGCCAGCCGAAAATCGACGCCGCGGCGACGATGAGCAGCACCGTCGCCGTGGTCTCGACCGTGTCCATCGACACTTTGATCAGCATTTTCCAGTTGAGCGTGCGATACCACACCAGACCCAGAAACATGGCCCAGACGCAGGCGGCTATGGCGCCTTCGGTGGCGGTGAAAATGCCGCTGGTCATGCCGCCGATCAGGAGTACCGGGGTCATGATCGGCAGCACCGCGTTGAAGCGGAAAAAACGGTCTGCCAGCAGCAGGAGCACCATGGCGGCAAAAAAGGTCGGCGCCGGTTCGGTGCCCATTTCGGTCGCGCCCCAGATCGCGGTGGGGAAACCGATCACGATCACGAGTTCCAGCAGGGCCTTGCCGATCTTCGACCATTTGAAGGCGACGTCGCGGCCCCATTTGTTCTTGTGCGCGTAGTAGGCGACGGTGAACATCATCAGCAGTGCCATGACGCCGCCGGGAATGATGCCGGCGAGGAACAGCTGCCCCACGGACACGTTGGCGAACATGGCGTAGATGACGAACGGCAGGGAGGGCGGGATGATCGGTCCCAGCGTGGCGGAGGCGGCGGTCACGCCGACGGAAAATTCGGTCGAGTAGCCGTGGTCCTGCATCGCCTTGATCTCGATCGTGCCCAGGCCGGCCGCATCGGCAATCGCTGTGCCCGACATGCCGGCGAAAATCACCGAGCCGATGACGTTGACGTGGCCGAGTCCGCCCTTCAGCCAGCCCACCAGTGCCAGGGCGAAGTTGTAGATGCGGTTGGTGATGCCGGCGGAGTTCATCAGGTTGCCGGCCATGATGAAAAACGGCACCGCCAGCAGCGGGAAGCTGTCGATGCCGTTCACCATGCGGTGGATCACCACGTAGTCGGGCACGGTGCCGGAGATCATGACGTAGAGCAGCGAGGCGCCGGCCATCGCCAGTGCCACCGGCACGCCGCTGACCATCAGCACCAGGAACGCGATCAGCAGCGCGGCGGTCATGCTTCCTCGCTTCCCGCGAACTCAGGCCGTTCGAGCACGCTGAAACCCTGGCGCCAGTGCTTGACCGCGGTGGTGACGGCGCGAAAGCACATCAGGGCGAATCCGAACAGCACCACGGCGTAGACGAGGCCGATCGGCCAGTCGATGATGGACATCTGCTGCTTGCCGATCTTGCCCATCAGCGCGTAGGTGAGGTACACCATGTAGCCCAAAAACAGGATGCGCAGCAGGTCCACCAGCGTGGACATCACCCGCGTCACCGCGGGCGGCAGGAAACGGTAAAAGATGTCGACGTGGATATGGGTGTTCTTGCGCACCGAGCATGACGCACCCACGAACACGGTGCAAATCAGCAGGTAGCGTGAAATTTCCTCGGTCCAGGAGGCCGAGTCGTTGAGCGCGTAGCGGGTGAAGAACTGGTAGAACACGGTGGACGCCAGGACCCAGAAGAAGCCGAAGGCGGTCCAGTCCTCGAAGTGGTAATGCGACAGATCGACCGGCTCGTCGGTGACGTGAAATTCGCCGTCGGCGCCGAGCACATGCTCGGTTTCGTCGGCGATGTCCGGGGCGTGTGTCGACATGCCGCGTCCGTCGCGCTAGTGGTTGTCTTTTGGAACTTTGGCGCCGCTCGATCCGACCAGGAAGTCGAGGTCCGCGCCCTGGTCGGCCTGCAGCACGTGATCGACGTAGAGCTTGGTGTAGCCGCGGGTCATCGGCGCCTTGGGCGCTTTCCATTTCTTGCGCCGGCGCGCGAGCTCCTTGTCGGACACATCCAGATTCAGCCGGCGTTTGGCCACGTCGAGCTCCACCATGTCTCCGTTCTCGACCAGGGCCAGGGCTCCGCCCGCCGCGGCCTCGGGCGCGATGTGCAGCACCACCGTGCCGTAGGCGGTGCCGCTCATGCGCGCATCCGAGATGCGCACCATGTCGGTGATGCCTTTTTTCAGCACCTTCGGCGGCAGCGGCATATTGCCCACCTCCGCCATGCCCGGATAGCCCTTGGGCCCGCAGTTCTTCAGCACCATGACGCAGCTCTCGTCGATGTCGAGCTTGGGGTCGTCGATGCGGCTGTGGAAATCCAGAATGTCTTCGAACACCACTGCGCGCCCCTTGTGCTTCATCAGCCTGGGCGTCGCCGCCGAGGGCTTGATGATGGCGCCATCGGGGCAGAGGTTGCCGCGCAGCACGGCGATGCCGGTGTTCTTCTTGAACGGCGCAGCGAACGGCGTGATGACGTCGCGCTGGTAGCACTCCGCCTTCTTGTTGTTTTCCCAGATGGTGTTGCCGTTGACGGTGAGCGCCTTCTTGTGCAGCAGGCCCTGTTCCCCGAGTTCGCGCAGCACCACCGGCAGG
>JADGRR010000179.1 GCA_017880745.1 Burkholderiales bacterium | reverse complement strand
TTCATGGGGCGTCTCTCCCGAGACGCTCGCCGATCTGTCGGCCGTCCCGCGGACGGTGCTGGTCGCGCCCGGGAACGCCGAGGAGCTTTGGCGCGAAAGGAAGAAACTGTTCTTCAAGCCTGCCGTGGGCTACGGCAGCAAGGCAGTCTACCGCGGCGACCGAATGACCAGGCGCGTGTGGAGTGAGATCCAGCGCGGACTATATGTCGCGCAGGAGTACGTAGCGCCGAGCGAGCGTGTGATCGACGTCGACGGAGCGCCGGCAGTGCGCAAGACCGACCTACGGCTCTACGTGTACGACGGCGAGATCCTGCTCACCGCCGCCCGCCTGTACCGGGGGCAGGCGACGAATTTCCGCATGCCGGGAAGCGGATTCGCGCCGGTGTTCGTGATTTGATGAGCGGTATCAAGTCCCTGTGTTACGCTGGTGCCAGCCGACCCGTGGTTGCGGAACGGCTGGCTGCCTGCGCAAGACTTTCTTGAATCAGCCCTGTCTTCCAGGCACCCTCGCGGTAAACAGTCCGCTCGATAGTTACATCACTAATATTTCTTCGCAAATCGAAGCAGACACATAGCACATTTTGTTAAAGCTTTTGAGCAGGAAGCAACAGGCTGAATAGTGTCTGCGCCCGACTCGTCACGACCTGAAGCCGCGGCAAGAAATTCTCACCTTATTTGCGCGAACGCAAAACCGCCTAGCCTGGAAAGTGGAAACTACATACTAAAGGCGATGTCGAACAATCGTTAGGAGTATGCGAGGTGCTATATGGCGAATTGCATAGGCGCTAGCGGGGAATCCGGCGATCTGTTTGGCGAGATGCCGATCCTGCGGCGGGATACGGTGACCAAGCGCAGCTTCGCGCCTGCGCTGACGGCGGCGCGCGTGCTCTGCCGCCAGCTGCGACACAAGCGGGCGCGCCCGGACAAGCAGCGGATCGCGCATTTGATCTGCCTGAATCTGCTGTCGATGCTGACGCAGGCCTCGCAGCGAGCGCATGTCTCGAGAAAACGTTGAGGGACCGCGTGGTGATCACGTGGCATGTGGTCGAATATCTGCGCGGGAAGACTGAAACCGAAGGGCCGGCAATCCAAGCTTGAAATCGGCAGCGCCACTCTGCCCGCCTGCCGACGCCGTGGCGCCCCAGTGCGCCGTGGAAGCGGAAGTCAAGCGCGATCGCAAAAAGCGAGGTGAAATCAGCCGTTGACTGCGTGACCGATCGCCCTTCCCTGGTTGTAATGCGTTCCGACCTTCGCATCGAGCTCGACCTTGCCTGCCTCGAACAGCATCACGATATCGGAACCGCCAAACGAGAAGTATCCAAACTCCTCTCCTTTCGCGAGTGCCGCTCCCACCTCTGCGGTCAGGGTTACCGAGGAGACTTGTGCCATGCCGATCGGCAACACCGCCACCAATCCCACCGGGGAATCGATGATGATGAGCCCCCGGTCTTGCGTGAATTGGTAGCCGGTCCCATCGACGCTGTCGAGGGACCCGTCCGCCTTCCTGATCACGTCCAGAGTCACCTTGCCCGGAATCTTGCGCGCTTCTTTCACCGCTCCGCCCACGGGAACGTGATACCGGTGGTAGTCGTTGACGTTCAGGAAACTGTGCGTGAACACGCCTCCGCGAAATCTGTCCTGGTAGGGACTGCCGTCGAGGAGCTCGATTACCGACCACGTCAAGCCCTTCGCCGTAATCATCGAGTCGCTCTTGATCGGCCATTGTCCCTGAAACACACTGTCGGCCGGAGAAACGATTACGCCGTCGTCGCGCGTGCCCTCCACGGGCCGTTTCCCGGGCCGGACCTGCCGCGCGAAAAACTGGTTGAACGTCAGCCAGCCGCTCGGCGCCACGCAATACTCTTCGATGTGGTAGCCGGGGTTGGAAAAGAAGCTTCCTATTCCCCTGGCGGATTCCGTCGTATCGAGAAAGGCGCCCCAGTCTTCGGCAAACTTGCGGCTCCAGCGCTGAAACGACGCGTCCGCCTGCAGGACGCCATCCGGCGACAGGTCGATGAGATAGTAGAATTCGAGCAGAACCGGTTTCAGGTTCCTGTCTGTCGGAATCAGCGTAACCATCCGATCCAGGAAGTCGCAGTATTGCGGCAGGGTCGCGACATCCGGGCGCTCCGCCTTGCGGATCGACGCTCTGAGAGCGCCCGCCAGGTCCGGCCTCGACACAATCAGCGCAATCAACTCCTCGACAATGGGCTGATGTTCCGCCATCGTGTCCTGAATTGGCTTGAGTTCGTTGGTCACTGCAGGCTTCGCACTGCGATCCCCTCACGGACCAGGGCGAAGCAGCACTGTACGGACAGCACTAAGCGGATTGGCCCAGCTTGTCCGCGGCCTTGAAGTACTTTCGTGCAAGCTTGAACAAGTGTCCATGAAGAATTCCCGTAGCGGCGACAGCAAATGATATTTCTACCGTAAAGGGGCCGTCTGTACGGTACGACTCTTACGCAGCGATGCGTGACCAAGGCGCATAATCAGCGGCTTTCGGGCCCATATTCTTCCAAAAAATGCGGGAACGAAACGGATCCATGCGAATCAGAAGTGACTGGCGCGGCTGGCGCCGTCCGACTACCAGGAACCAGGAGAACTTCATGCACAGACCCCGCCACTCCTTTGCCGTCATCGCAACGCTGGGGCTGCTCGCCATCTGCGACGCCATTGCGCTGGAGCAAGCCCCATCTACGGTGATCGCGATCAATCATCCGATACCGCTGGTACAGGGCACGCAGGTAGGCAAGGCCAACTTCGCGCCCGGGGACACCGCCAAGGGAGGCAATGGCCAGCCGGTGGATGGGATCGAGGGATCGATCCATGAAATGCTCAAGACGCATGTTCATGCGCACCTGTCGCTGTTCTACCAGGGAGAACAGATTGCCGTTCCCGCAGGCATAGGCATCGTCGGGCCGTTCCATGCGAAAGACGGCTTTGTCGGCGACGGCAAGGGTTTTTACTGGCTGCACACCCACGACGCGACTGGCATCATCCATATCGAGTCACCCGACGACCGCGCCTATACCCTGGGTAATTTCTTCAATATCTGGGGCCAGCCGTTGAGCAGCACGAACGTGGCGGGATTGATCGGCACGGTGCGCGCGTTCGTCGACGGCAAACCCTACACGGAAAACATCCGCGACATTGTGTTGAAGGGGCAGGAGCAGATCACGCTGGTCGTGGGCAAACCGGTTCCGACGCCACCTCGATATGTGTTTCCGCAAGGGCTGTAACGCAAAACGCCAGCACAGCCGCATACGGAGTCGCACTGGTGGTCGCGGCGGCGCCGACCCGCTCGCAACGAGGATATCCGCGCGTTCTTCGCCCGGTTCTTCGGCTAACCAGACAGAAAACGGAGACCGCCATGGGAATTGCTGCTTTGCTCTACGGGGTTGTCAGCTACACCATTTTCCTTGCCAGCTTCCTCTATGCGATCGGCTTCGTCGGCAACGGATTCGTGCCGAAGTCGATCGATTCGCTACCGGCCGGCGCAATGCCCGAAGCGTTCCTGATCGATCTGCTGCTGCTCGGGCTGTTCGCGCTCCAGCACAGCGCCATGGCGCGGCCGGGGTTCAAGAAGCGATGGACTAAAATCGTGCCCAAGTCGGTTGAGCGCAGCACCTACGTGCTGATATCGAGCCTGCTGCTGGCCTTGCTCTTCTGGAAATGGCAGCCGATCACGCAGACCATTTGGGAAGTGGACAGCCCTGCCGGGAGAGGATTGGTCCACGCCTTCTTCTGGCTGGGATGGCTGATCGCGTTGTCGTCCACCTTCATGATCGATCACTTCGACCTGTTCGGACTGCGGCAGGTGTACCTGCGCCTGCGCAGCGAACCGTACACGCCGCTGCCGTTCGTCCAGGTCGCGCTGTACCGGTTCGTGCGCCACCCGATCATGCTCGGATTTCTGGTCGCCTTCTGGTCGGCGCCAACCATGACGCTTGGCCATCTGCTGTTCGCGGGCGCCACCACCGGCTACATCTTCATCGGCATTTTCCTGGAGGAGCGCGACCTGCGCAGAGCGTATGGCGAGGCGTACGAGCGATACCGTCGCGAGACGTCGATGATTCTCCCGCTGCCGCACCGCAATTCGACCGATGATCCTCCCACCGCAGCCGGAAAAACCAGCTTTCGTTCCGGGACGCGCTGATGGTGCAAGCGGCAATCGAAGGCGCTACGGTCGTCAGCGCGGCCACCTTCGTCAAGGAATGCATCGAAGCGACGAATGTGCTGAACTGTTGACCTGCCGTTGCGATCGCCGGATATTCCCCGCGTGGAACTCTGCATTCAGGAAACGATATACGCCGCTGCGCCGCTTGCCAGGAGCGTGCCGTCCGCCCCCAGAAATTCCATGCGTGCGGTCGCGACCCGCGATCCGAGGCGCATCACATTGGCACGGAGCTCAAAACGATCGCCCATCGCGGGCCGCAGGTAATCAATCCGCAAATCGATCGTTCCGAGCTTGCCAAACCGGTGGAGCCGTTGCGCGGGGGCTTCGTCCATGTGGCGCGCACCGATCGCCGCCATCACGGCGACACCGGCCATGGCGTCCAATCCTCCGCTAATGACCCCGCCGTGCAGTCGGCTGGAAACGAAGTGACCGATCAGCTCAGGGCGCATATCAATCCTTCCTTTTACGCCGTCTGCCTTTAGTGAAGTGATTTTCAAGCCCAATACGCGGTTGAAGGGAATCATTTCGTCGAAGATCTTGGTCAATCCGGCGACAAATTCCGGCTCGAAGTCAGGTGCTGTCGTTGTTTCGGTATTTTTCTTCATGCTTTATGGTCGGATGGCATAAGTCTCTGCAGTTTACTTCGTAACTTGGCCGAACGCGACGTTCACGATCGTGACGGCAAACGGCTGGTCACGGGCAACGACCTGCTGGGCACGACAGTCGCCGCAGCGGCGCTGTGATGAACGCTGCTGCCCGGAAAGCCGCGTGCCTATTGTAGAGTTTTTATTCGACGCCCACGTCCTCGTATACCAGTTTGGCTGTTTCGCAACTGTTTGGCTGTCCCGCAAGGGGATGCGCCGCGCTTGCGGCGGCTACGCGAATGTGCAATCGTTCGGCCGCTAGGAGGGGGGAAAATGGCGCGCGCGCATCTGCTGGACCGCCTGATAGGCGAAGACTGGCCGGATCTCAGTACCGAGGCCGCGCTGCGGGCGTTCGAAGCGGCGCCGTACGCCGAGCGCATCGCGGCGCAAAGCACCTACGCGGCGCTGCAGCTCGGCGCAGCGCATGACCCCGGCGCCGCGGCGCTGCAATTCCTGTCCAGGGCCGATCCTGACGAACCTCCGCTGACGATTTCCTATGCGCAGTTCCTTGCGCGGGTGACGCAGACCGCCAACATGCTGGCCGACCTGGGCGTCGGCCCGGATGATGTGGTGAGTCTCCTGCTGCCGCTGCTGCCGCAGAGTTTTTTCACCCTGTTCGGCGCCGAGGCGGTGGGGATCGCCAACCCGGTGAACCCGCTGCTCGAGCCCGGCCAGATCGCCGAGATCCTGCGCGCGGCCGGTACGCGGGTACTGGTTACCCTCGGACCGGCGGCGGGTTCCGACATCTGGGAAAAGGTGCAGCGCATCCGCGGCGAGCTGCCGAATCTCAGGGCTGTCATCGCGGTGCAGGGCGCCGGCGACGCGCCCGGCGACGCCTACGACTTCGACGCCCTCGCGGACAAGTATCCGGCGGATCGCCTGAGCGGCGGGCGCAGCATCTCAGGCGCGGACACCGCCGCCTATTTCCACACCGGCGGCACTACCGGCACGCCCAAGCTGGTGCGCCACACGCATGGCAATCAGGTCTACCAGGCCTGGGCGGTGGGCCTGATGTTGCGCTCGGGCCCGGGCCGTACCCTGCTGTTCGGGCTGCCGCTGTTTCACGTCGGCGGCGCGCTCACCCAGGGCCTGGCCATATTCGCCGCGGGCGGCACCGCGGTGGTGCTGAGCCCCAGGGGCTGGCGCAATCCCGACGCCGTGCGCAATGTGTGGCGCCTGGTCGCGCGCTATAAACCCGAAGTGCTGGGCGCTGTTCCAACCGTGCTCGCAGCCGCGCTCGGCGTGCCGGTCGCTGGCGCAGACGTGTCGAGCATACGCCGCGCCTCGGGCGGCGGTTCGGCGATTCCGGTCGCGGTGTGCCAGGCCTACGTGGAGAAGTTCAAGGTCCCGGTGCTCGAGGTCTATGGCATGACCGAGACCGCCAGCGTGCACACCATCAGCTACCTCGAGCGGGAGCTGCGCCTGGGGTCGGTCGGGCACGCGGTGCCCTACAGCCGCGTACGTGTGGTGAAGGTCGACGCCGATGGCCGCTTCGAGCGCGATTGCGCGGTCGACGAAATCGGCGTGGTGGCGATGTC
>JADGRR010000178.1 GCA_017880745.1 Burkholderiales bacterium | reverse complement strand
CGCATTGGCTAGCAGCAGAACCCGTTCCTCGGCATTGAGCCCGATGCGATGGCGCCCGGCACTTAGGGCCAAGGCCTCATCGCGCACGCCGACGAGCAGCGCGGAAACATCGACCAGGGTCTCCTCGTTCAAGCCCCGGCCGTTCTCAAGCGCCGATAGCGTAAGCAGGTCTTCCACCAGCCGCTGCATGCGCCGGGTGTGGTCGCGCATCATCTCCAGATAGCTTTGGCGACGCCGCTCGTCGAGTTCGACTTCGCCATCGGTGAGTGTCTCCAGAAAGCCGGCGACCACGGTAAGCGGGCTTTTCAGCTCATGCGAGACGTTGGCGACGAAATCGCGCCGCATCTTTTCTATTTTTTCGCCCAAGGTGATGTCGCGCGCGAGCAGGAGCCTTTGCTCCTGGCCGTAGGCGATGATGGCGAGCGAGAGCACCAGTCCCTCCCCGCGGGTCAGGCGCAGGGTCAGCGGCTCGGCATATTCGCCCTGCTCCAGGTAGGCGGCGAGATCCGGGTGTCGCACCAGGTTGACCAGAGTTTGGCCCAGGTCGCGCTGCTCGTCCAGCCCGAAGTACTGGCAGGCAATCGGGTTGCACCACTCGATATGCCCGTGGGCGTCGAGCAGGACGACACCGTCGGGCAGGGCCAGGCCCGCGTTGCGAAAACGCACCAGATCGTCGGTGAGCTGCTGCTCCTGTTTGACGCGCGCACGCACGAAACGGTAGAGCCCGACCAGCACGTCTTCCCAGATGCCACTACCCTGCGGCACGGGCTTGGCCAAGGGATCACGCAGCCAGTCGGCCAGCGCAGCCAGGTTGGCCAGATGGCGCCAGAGCAGCAGCACCAGGCCAAAGCAGACGGTGGCAAACGCCCAGACCGGGCCTGCAAGCGGCCAAGCGAGCAGACCGGCGACGCACATGCCGGCAAACGCCACCGCGCTGCGCATCCAGACAGAATTCACGTAGGACCTGTTAGAAAATGCGGGGACGCGTCCCCTCATGCGCCTCTAGTTTAGACAATGTTTCAGTCACTTTGAAGCCAGCCCTCAGTGACCGATGAACCTATTCTTCAGGCAAGGAATTATCGCATGTCCGCGCACCGAGCTCGGCCGTCCGGGAGATTCAGGCGGCAGCGGTGAAGCGGTAGCCGGTGCCGCGCACGGTCTCGACCAGGGCATCGTGGCCGGTCGCCTCGAGCGCCTTGCGCAGCCGGCGGATGTGCACATCCACCGTGCGCTCCTCGACGAACACATGATCCCCCCACACCTGGTCGAGCAACTGCGCGCGGGTGTGGACCCGCTCGGCGTGAGTCATGAAAAAATGCAACAGTCGGAATTCGGTCGGCCCCAGGCTCAGCGCCAGGCCGTTGCCGCTGACCCGGTGCGCGGCCGGATCCAACCGCAGGCCCTGCACCTCGATCACGTCGTCAGTCATCTGCGGCGCGCGCCGGCGCATCACCGCCTTGATCCGCGCCAGCAGTTCGCGCGGCGAGAACGGCTTGGTCACGTAGTCGTCCGCGCCCGCCTCCAGCCCGATGATCTTGTCCTGCTCGGCCGATTTCGCGGTGAGCATGATCATCGGGATGGCCCGGGTGCGTTCGCTGCCGCGCAGATGGCGCGCGATTGCCAGCCCGGACTGCCCGGGCAGCATCCAGTCCAACAACACCAGATCGGGGAGGGTCTGGTGTATGATAGTGAGTGCCTGCTCCGCATTCGAAGACCGCAAGACATGGTGGCCGGCACTTTCGAGGTTAACGGCAATCAACTCCTGGATGGCAGCTTCGTCTTCTATGACCAAAACATTCAGCGGCATAATATGATCGGTTCCGAAGGGGCGGTCTGAACAAACTGGCGTGCGGCAGGGATGCAGCCCTTCCCTTCCCACCCGGGCCCCTTGTCCCCCAGGGGGACTTTCCCCTCAAGGGGGAGCGAGACCTTCGGGGCGTCCCCCAAGGGGACTTCCTTCGGGGCGTAAATCCCCCGAGTCAGAGGAAGCTCTGATGACGCCAGAAACCTAACCAAAGCTTGCGGACGCCATAGTATGTCGCAAGCATGACAATTTGGTTACAGCCATAAAGGCGCTGGCCGCGGTATCATAGATGCCCCCGTTTCGCGCCACTGCACTGACATGAACAAGCACACACCCACCGAGATCAAGCTGCACCAGAAGTCGCGCCAGATGGAAATCTCGTTCGCCGACGGTAAGCGGTTCGAACTGTCCTACGAATTCTTGCGCGTGTACTCGCCCTCGGCCGAGGTGCGTGGCCACGGGCCGGGACAGGAAGTGCTGCAGGTCGGCAAGAAGGATGTCGACATCACCGCCATCGAACCGGTGGGCAGTTACGCGGTGCAGCCGCGCTTCTCCGACGGACACGACAGCGGACTCTACTCCTGGGATTATTTGTACGAACTTGGGCTAGACCGGGACCAACTATGGCGGCAATACCTGCAGCGCATGCAAGCGGCCGGCGCGAATCGGGAGCCCGGCGCAATCCCTGCGCCTGCTCCAAAAAGCGGTTGCCACTAAGCGGAACAGGCGATGAACGGCAAGACTCACTTCGGCTATCAAGAGATAGACGAAACCAAAAAGGCGCAAAAGGTCGCCGGCGTATTCGACTCGGTCGCGCCAAAATACGACCTGATGAACGACCTGATGTCGGCCGGGATGCACCGCGCCTGGAAGGCTTTCACTATCGCGATCGCCGGCGTCAGGACGGGCGAGCGTGTGCTCGACGTCGCCTCGGGTAGCGGCGATCTGGCAAGCGCGTTCGCGCGCCGTGTCGGCGCCGAAGGCCAGGTCTGGCTCACCGACATCAATCGCGCGATGCTCGCGCGCGGTCGCGACCGGCTGCTTGACGAGGGCCGCGCGCTGCCGCTGGCGCAGTGCGATGCCGAGCACCTGCCGTTTCGCGCCGATTATTTCGACTGCGTCAGCGTCGCCTTCGGGCTGCGCAACATGACGCACAAGGAATCGGCGCTGGCCGAGATGCGCCGCGTGCTCAAGCCGGGGGGCCGGTTGCTGGTGCTGGAATTCTCCCGCATATGGCAGCCTTTGACCCGCGCCTACGACTGGTATTCGTTCAGGGTGCTGCCCTGGCTGGGGTCCAAGATTGCGGGCGACGCCGACAGCTATCGCTATTTGGCCGAATCGATACGCGTGCACCCCGACCAGGAGCAATTGAAAACCCTGATGGAACAGTCGGGCCTGGAGCGGGTCGAATATTTCAACTTGAGTGCCGGCGTGGTCGCGCTGCATCGGGGTTACAAGTTTTGAGGGTATCAGTGCATAATGCCCGGCTAATGCAGTATGGAGAAAAAATGAAACACCTTTTATCGATTTCGATCGTCGCGTTCCTGACGCTGGGATTGATGGTCCAGAACGCTGATGCCGCCCGTTTGGGCGGCGGCAGGAGCATCGGGGCGCAGCGCTCCAGCGTGGCGCCGAGCAGGAGCACACAGCCGACCCCGCCGTCGCAGGCGGCGCCCGCCACCCCCGCTGCAACACCCAATCCGGCTGCCGCACCCCAGCCCGCAGGCAACCGCTGGCTGGGCCCGGTTGCAGGCCTCGCCGCTGGCCTGGGCTTGGGCTACCTATTCGGCCACGGCGGCCTGGGTGACATGGGGGGCATGCTAAGCAGTTTGCTGATGATGGCCCTGGTCGGCTTCGCAGTGGTCTTTGTCTTGCGCCTGCTGACGCGACCCAAGACCGCAGGCAATTTCCAGTTTTCCAGCATGGGCAATGAGCCCGCGGCTGCCCCGCCGCCGTCGCTCACGCCCGGCATCGGCGCCGCGCCAGCGTTCGGCGCGCAGCCACAACCGAACATCCCCGCGGGATTCGACACCGAAGGCTTCCTGCGCCAGGCCAAGCTGAATTTCGTCAAACTGCAGGCGGTGCATGACAGCGGCAAGCTGGGCGAGTTGCGCGAATTCACTACCGACTCGATGTTCGAGTCGATCAAGCAGGATCTGCTGCAGCACGGCGCCGTCGGGCAACAGACTGACGTGGTGACGCTCGACGCCGACCTGCTGGAAGCGCTCACCGAGGGCGACACCCACTGGGCCAGCGTGCGCTTCTCGGGCATGATCCGCGAAAGCGCCGACGCGCAACCTGAACCGTTCCAGGAAATCTGGAACCTGGCGAAGCCGGTGTCCGGCGCCAGCGGTTGGGTCCTGGCGGGCATACAGCAAATCCAGTAGCGGCGCAGCGTTCCAGTGTTACCGCACCCCGGGATTTACGCTCTCAACCACCTGCTCGGCGCGGAAGCCTGGGCACGCGACAAGCTCAAGCCCTACACCGGGCAGTGCGTGGAATTCCGCGCCTCGCCGCTGCCCGCGCTGCGTCTCGACATTCTCGATTCCGGTCTTCTGGCCAACGCTGCCCAGGACGGCGTGCCGAACCTGGTCGTCACGATCGGCGCAGGCGCGTTGCCTGCGATGATGCGCGGCGAAGACGCGTTGATGCGCGAAATCGGCATCGAGGGCAACGCCGACCTGGCTGGCGCGGTGCAGTACCTGTTCCGCCACCTGCGCTGGGACTTCGAGGAAGACCTGTCCAGGCTATTGGGCGACGTGCTCGCCCACCGCGTGGTGGAAGGCGGGCGGCGCTTTGCCGCCTGGAACAGGGAGGCGGCGGGGAAACTGACGCAGAACCTGGCCGAATACTGGATCGAGGAGCAGCCGCTGCTGGCCCGTCCCGCCGACGTGCGCCAATTCCTCACCGACGTGGATCAGCTGCGCGACGACCTCGCGCGGCTCGAGAAGCGCATTGGGGCGGTGACAGGAAAATAAGCTCAACCGCAGAGGGCGCCGAGGACGCTGCGGGGACGTTTAGACCATACCCCCGCGCCCTTTGCGCCCTCTGCGGTTAAAATCTCGTTTCCGACTTCTGCAGGGTAATCAATTGCAGCGCCTACTGCGCCTCGCCAGAATCATCAGCGTCGGCATCCGCTTCGGCCTGGATGAATTCGTGCTCGCCCACGCGCGCACGCGCTTCCTGCTGGTGGCGGTGCAGCGTGTGCTGTTCTGGCGCAGGCTCACCGAGCCGCGCGCGGTGCGCCTGCGCCTCGCGCTCGAGGCCCTGGGACCGCTGTTCGTCAAGTTCGGCCAGGTGCTGTCCACCCGGCGCGACCTGTTGCCCGCCGACATCGCCGATGAACTCGCGCGGCTGCAGGACCAGGTGCCGCCGTTTTCGACCGAACTCGCCCACGCCCAACTGGAACGTGCGTTCGGCCGGCCGGTGGCGGAGGTGTTCGAGCAGTTCGAGGCGCTGCCGGTCGCGAGCGCCTCCATCGCGCAAGTGCATTTCGCCGTGCTGCCGGGCGGGCGCGAATGCGCGGTCAAGATACTGCGCCCCAACATGCAGCAGGCGATCGAAAAAGACGTGGCGCTGCTCGACAGCGCTGCCGGCCTGATCGAGGCGCTGTGGGTCGACGGCCGGCGCCTGAAACCGCGCGAGGTGGTGGCGGAGTTCGCCAAGCACCTCAACGACGAACTCGACCTGATGCGCGAAGCGTCGAACGCGAGCCAGCTGCGGCGCAACTTCGCCGGCTCCCCACTGCTGATGATCCCGGAGATCTATTGGGACTACTGCTCATCCTCGGTGATGGTGATGCAGCGCATCAGCGGCATACCCATCAGCCATGTCGAGCGGCTGCGCGCAGCCGGCGTGGACATCCCGCGGCTGGCCCGCGCCGGGGTGGAGATCTTCTTCACCCAGGTGTTCCGCGACGCGTTTTTCCACGCCGACATGCATCCGGGCAATATTTTCGTCTCGACCGATACCGACCCGCGCGGCCAGTACGTCGCCGTCGATTTCGGCATCATGGGCACGCTCACCGACGTCGACAAGAACTACCTGGCGCAGAATTTTCTCGCTTTCTTCAAGCGCGATTACAAGCGCGTGGCGCAGGCGCACGTGGAAGCGGGCTGGGTCCCGGCCGACACGCGCGTGGACGAGTTCGAGAATGCCATCCGCGCCGTGTGCGAACCGGTGTTCGACCGGCCGCTGAAGGACATTTCCTTCGGCAGAGTGCTGTTGCGTCTGTTCCAGACCTCGCGCCGCTTCAATGTCCAGATTCAGCCGCAACTGGTGCTGCTGCAGAAGACCCTGCTCAATATCGAGGGCCTGGGGCGGCAGCTCGACCCGGAGCTCGACCTGTGGAAAACCGCCAAACCCTTTCTCGAGCGCTGGATGAGCGAACAGCTGGGCTGGCGCGGTTTTGTGCGCGGCTTCATGAACGAAGCCCCGCGCTGGGCCAACAGGCTGCCGCAGCTGCCGCGCCTCGCGCACCGCGCCCTCGCTGCCGACCACGCGGCCGGAATCGAGCGGGCGCTGGACCGGCTTGCCGCCGAGCAAAAGCAGCGCAACCGCAGCACCGTCATGCTCGCGCTG
>JADGRR010000177.1 GCA_017880745.1 Burkholderiales bacterium | reverse complement strand
GGCGGGCGACGCTTCGCCGAATACGCCAAACGCCTGGTCCTGACGGCGGAGCAGGCCCGCCACCATGTGGGCCTGCCCAGCCGCTATCGTGCGACCCTCCGCATCGGCGGGCGCATTGCACTTTGGGAGGGCCTGCTGCCTACTTGGGTGCACTGGATACGCCGGCAGACGACGGATGTGGCCATTCGCGGCGAAATCGGTTTCGAGGAGGATCTCATGCCTCGCCTGATCGACGGCACGCTCGATATCGGCCTGATGTACAGCCCAAGCCACAGCCCGGGCCTTATCGTCGAACATTTGTTCGACGAGACCCTGATGCTGGTGAGCAGCCGTTCCGACGATACCCATCCCGGCGGCGACTACATTTATGTGGAGTGGGGGCCGGCGTTCGACATCCAGCATACCCGAAGCTATCCCGATCTGGAGCCGCCGCCGCAGGTCGTCAGCGTCGGCTGGCTGGGCGTGCAGCTCATGTTGGCCAATGGCGGCACATGTTACTTGCCTGCGCGCATCGCCGAGCCGCTGATCGCCGCCGGCCGCCTGTATGCGGTGGTCGGCGCGCCCCGCTTTCCGCACCCCGCCTACGCGGTCTACCCGAAGGGGTTAGATAATCCGGACATCCCCCTGGCACTGGAAGGGCTGCGGTCATTGACCCGCTCTGCCTAATTGCTACGAAGAAGGGAGACGCGGGAAGTCGGGCCACCCGCGCGAGTTCCTTATGGCGTCGCAACACCGTTCGGCGCTCCCGCCTAAGTTGTTGGGCATCGTCGTTCAGACCGCCAAACTACTGAGCGCTGTCCGACAGATTGCTGCGGTCTATGGCTGATACCAAGCCAAACGTTTCCATACGGCCGCTATGCCGTTTGTAACCAATCGATTTATCGGGATGGCCCGCCGGGACTCGCACCGGGGACCAAAGGAGTTATGGCTCCGTTTTTGCCCGGCGCCTTACCAATAAGCGAGCAGCCGGCTCTTCTCCACTTTTGCATCGAAGTGCTTCAGCGGGAGGGTGCCCTTCTTCACGCACGCGCCGGTGGCAAGGTCGAATGCCCATTTGTGCTTGGGGCAGGTCAACTCGAGACCCTCGAGAGCCAGGTGCGGGATGTTGGTGACCTGATGCGGACAACGGCTGTCGTAGACGCGATAGGCGTCACCCTTGCGGTAGACGAACAGTCCGCGGCCGTCGCAGTCCAGCCGCGCCGCCTCACCGTCGCCGAGTTGCGCCGCCGGCGCGACGTCGTGCCAGCGCGCCGCGGCGCCGATGTTCTCCGGGCGGAACTCGGGCAGGTCCAGCGCGAGGATGACGTCCACCGCCCAGACGATTTTCGCCAGCCCCAGCGCGGGGAACGCCATCAGCAGCGCGTCGAGCACTTCCATCGGGCTCGCTCCCTCGCGCAGCGCCCGCAGCAGGTACTGGCGCAGGCCGGTTTCGGTCTGCGCGTAAACTTTGGTGATGACCGAGATCAGCGCCCGCGTCTTCGGATCGAGGTGCTTGCCGGTTTCCTTGAGAAACTTGAAGTAATGCGGAATCGCATCGGACCGCACCTTTAACAGGTAATCCAGAGCATCGCTCATTGCATTGCGCCTGTCGGGGATTGAGGAACTCGCATTCTACCTTCGGCCGCTCCGCCGGGGGCGCCCACGCCGTACGATGTCACCGGGCGCCGACGCGCTGGTAATAGCGCGCGCGGTAGATCAGACGCTGGTGCCGGGGCGAATCGGTGAACGGCGTGCGCGTGTGCAGGACGTTGTTGCTGACGAGCCCCATGCCCGGCTCGAGCCGGCCGCGGAACACCCAGGGCGAAGCCGCGCCAAGGATATCCTCCAGCGCCGCGAGTGCGGCGTCGGTGGCCGTATCCTTCTTCCATTCTATGCTCAGCGCGCGCGCCGTGTAGCGCATGTGGAGGAAGCCGCCGGCATCGACGGAAAAGACCGGACCTGCCTGCGCCGGGCGCTCGATGCGGCCGCCCTCGATGCGCGCCGGGATGGTCATGGCATCGCCGGCCATCAGCGCGCGTACGTGTTGCGGATTGCGGTCGCGCAGCTGGATGTAGGCGATCTCGTGGTCGAACAACTCGTTCTCACCGCCGGTCTCGGCGCGTTCGACGCAGTGCAGCAGCACGGCGCGCACCGTGCGCTCGCCCGGGTTGTAGTAACCGTCGGTGTGCCACTTGATGCCGCGATTGGTATAGGGGATGAATTCGCCGCGCGTGCCGCGCTCGGCGACCGTGAGCGGCGAAATGCCGTCGTCGTCGGCGAGATAGTTGGGATCGAGATCGCGCAGGCCGAGTTGCAAACCCAGCCGGCGCGGGATCTCCTTGTTCGGGTCGCTCCCCGCAGGACTGGCGTAGATCGCCATGTTGGCGCGCTTGCAGCATTCGAGCAGCGCCTGCATCTCGCCTGAGCTGAGCGCGCGCGGATCGCGCACTTCGACCACGAGTTCAGCCAGTGTTTTTGGAAAGCGCGCGAGCTTCGCCGCGCGCCACGCCAGATACGCGGTTTCGTCGGCAAGATCGAAAGCGGCGCCGGCTTGCGCATCCATGCGCCGGCTCATTCGCCGATGTTGCGTTCACGACGGGGGCTGCGCTCCTCGCCTGGAGGCGCGAACAGGCCTGCAAGTGTGCTCTCCAGTGCCTTCACCGCCTCGGGTGCTTCGATCTCCATGATCTGATCGATCACCCAGGCATGGTCCTTCTCCGGCACGATATCGAGCAAGCGGCTGCCGAAAAAGCGGCGGAAGCCGAAGTCGGGCCCTTCTTTTTCATCATAGGCGAAGTCGGCGTAGTCGGCGCCGCGCTGGTTGGCGAGGTCGATGAAATGGCGGCGGCAGCGTCCGGGCTCGGGCTCGGCGATCAGCATGTCGCGGTTGTCCTCGACCACCTCGGCCAGCTTCAGCGCAAGCGCGGTCGTAAACGCGGTGCGCTTGCCGGCATCGAGCGCCCGATAGGCGATGCGGTCAGCCGCGTGCAGCATGAACGCGAGATACTCGCACACGAAATCGAAGTACTGCCGGCCGATGTCGATGTCGAACTGCGCCACGCGCATGCGCCGGATCGCGTCCTGCGACAGCTTCCAGCCGAGCATCGCGATGACGCTCGCGAGCTCGGGTGCGGTGCGTTCACGCCCTCCTCGATGGAAGTGGCTGCGGATGCGGATGGCCAAGAGGAGTGCCGTTGTGTCGGGCTAGTACCCGCCTTTTCCAAACGGCTTGGGCAAGCCGGCGACGCGCGCGCCCTGCTTGGCCGGTCCGAGCGGAAACAGGTCGTAGAGGGCCTTGCTGTCGCACCCTGGCATGAGATCGGCGATGTCTTTCAGCATGGTGCGGAAGTTTGGCGTCTGGCCGTGCTCCTTGTACTGGTCGCGCAGGTATTGCACGACTTTCCAGTGATCGTCGTTCAGTTCGATACCCTCGGCTTGCGCGATCGCGCGCACGGTTTCCTCGCTGTAATCGGGCGCGAGCAGATAGCCTTCCACATCGGTTTCCAGTTCGGTGCCGTTCACCACATAAGCCATGTTGCGATCCTCCATTCCTTGTCCATCGGCCGGTCATCCCGGCGGTTGAGACCTCCAATAACGCCTAACGGAATTATCGTCAGGCGGCTGAATTAGGGGAGCACGAGGGGCCAAGGAAGGGGCGCAACCCTTCCTTTCCCGCCTTGGTCCCCTCGTCTTGTTAGGCACTCTATGTCTTGCGGATGAAAAACTCGTAATTCCCCGGTGCCACTTCCAGCTTGGCGAGGAGTTCGAGCCCGGTCGCTCTTACCCACGAATTCACGTCGTCGGGCGAGCCCGGGCAGTTGCTCACCAGAAGCAGGACTTCGCCCGCCTTCATGCCGTCGAGCAGCCTCTTCGCTTCGATGATCGGACCGGGGCAGCTGACGCCGCGGATATCCAGCGTCGCATTCGCCGTCGGCCGTACTGCGCCGCTCGCGCCGCGCCGGATGGTGTATGCCACCCTGAGGCCGCCGAGCTTGTCGGTGGCGATCACCTCGTTGCCGGTATGGCGGCTCCAGGCGAACAGGTCGTCCGGCGTGCCCGGACAGTCCGAAATCAGCTGCATCACCTGCCCGGGGCGCAGGTCGTCGATCACGTGCTTGGCGCCAAGCAGCGGCGCCGGGCAATTCAGCCCACACAGGTCCAGCGTGACCAGGGGCTTGTCAGAATTCCTTTCCGTGCTCATGGCAATTCCTCTCGCTTGTGCGAACATTCCAGCGTTAAACCGCGCGCCCATCACGAACCCACGGCGCCAGCCGATTTGTGCGGGACGAAAATTCCGCAGCCGAGCTTGCGCCCCGCACCCAGGCCTGCTGCCTGCATCCGGAGCGAATGCTCGGGCGAGAGATCGTGCAGCATCAGGCTGAAGCCGACGATCTCCGCGCCCTGCGTTTGCGCACGGCGCATCCTGCCGCAAATAATTTTGCACCCGATCCCGGCCCGCTGCAGCTCTGCGCTGACGTCGCGCTGGAACCCGGCCTCATCCGACGTTCCCGCAGCGACGAACTGAGAATACAAGGTACCGTGCGCGAACAGCGGCCGCAAGCGCGCGCTGCCGACCTCGACGCTGTTGCCGAGATCGAGGCGTGCGCCCGACAGTGCAAACGACTGCTCCACACGCTCCTGCGGCAGCCGCAGCATGAGCCGGGCGCGGGCGCCGAGGTAGATCTCGCCTGCGACCGCGCGCGAGCCGCGGATCGGATGCACCCCGGCATTGGCCTCGGCCGCGAGCCAGTCGAGCCGTTCGGCGAGCAGCCGGAATAGATGCCAGCCGTGATCCGCGGGAACGGTGCCACCACGCAGCGAAAATGCCACGTCGACCATGTCCATCGCGTTAGAGTTCATCTCAGTACGAAGGAAGATATCCCCTCATGCTCCCCTAAATCAGAGGCCATTTCGGGAATTCCCAAATAGCCTCCTAGAACCCATTTCAACATTAGGGGATAGTCCCCCCAATACTCCCCTGGATTGGCCCGCTGCAAAATTCATTTTGCAACGGGTTCTTAGGTCTTTTCCTGCGTCTGCGACCAGGCGAGCAGCGTCCGGCCCCAGCGTTCGGCCGTGCCCGGATCGATCTCGAAAATAGTGAAGCGGGCGCCGCGTTCGCGGATACGCAGCCGCAGCAGCGGCATCCCGCCGGACTCGTAGTCCACCTGGACCAGTTCGACCTCCTGGCCCCCGAACGGGCAGGTGAACTTGTCCAAACTCCGGGTCGTGTCCATGCTGCGCGCTCCGCTCGCTACCGGCAGCTACTATGGCACTTGGCGCGGGACCCGCAAATCACCGCCTTGGAGGAGTGCTGACTACTCCCTTCGGGTAGGTGCGGCATCACCCTTCTGGGCGAGCCAGCCCCCCTGCCCGAGTAATGGCCGACGCTGGCGGCGCACCTTAACATCCTAACGAGAACAAGATGTTCTCACCCTGAACGGAGGAAAACAGATGGCGAAAAAACCGCATGACACGCCGATGCTGGACGCGCTCGAAACCGGTCCGTGGCCGAGTTTCGTCACCGGGCTCAAGCGTCTGGCCAAAGACAAGGACTCCGTAGCCGACCTCCTAGGCCACCTGGAGCATTCCTACGAAACCAAGAAGGGCTACTGGAAAGGCGGCACGCTCGGCGTCTATGGTTACGGCGGCGGCGTCATCCCGCGCTTCACCGAGCTCAAGGACGGGAACGGGAAGCCGGTCTACCCGGAAGCGGCCGAATTCCATACGCTGCGCGTCATGCCGGCGGCGGGCATGCATTACAGCACCGAGATCCTGCGCAAGCTTGCCGACATTTGGGAAAAGCACGGCTCCGGCCTGATCGCCTTCCACGGCCAGTCGGGCGACATCATGTTTCAGGGCGCGACCAGCGAGAACGTGCAGAAGGCCTTCGACGAGATCAACGAGGCTGGTTTTGACCTGGGCGGGGCAGGGCCCGCATTGCGCACCTCCATGTCCTGCGTCGGCGCGGCGCGCTGCGAACAGTCCTGCTACGACGAGGGCAAGGCGCACCGGATGGTGATCAACAGCTTCCTCGACGATATCCACCGTCCGGCGCTGCCGTACAAATTCAAGTTCAAGTTCTCAGGCTGCCCGAACGACTGCATGAACTCGATCCAGCGCTCGGACCTGGCCGTCATCGGCACCTGGCGCGACAACATCCGCACCGACGAGCCCCTGGCGAAGAAGTGGTACGCCAAGCACGGCATGAACGAACTGGTGAACGATGTCGTCGCGCGCTGCCCGACCAAGGCGATCCAGCTGAAGGAAATCAAGGACGTGCGCAAGGACAAGTCCATCTCCGCGGTCGCGCTGAACGACACGCACGCCTTGGAGATCGACAACAGCGACTGCGTGCGCTGCATGCACTGTATCAATGTGATGACCGGTGCCCTGGCCCCGGGCAAGGAC
>JADGRR010000176.1 GCA_017880745.1 Burkholderiales bacterium | reverse complement strand
GGCGCTACGAGGGCAATCCGGGCGAGGCCGAATACCGTGTGATGGAATTCAAGCGCTATGCGGTGCGCATCGAGACACGCGAAGCCCAGTCCGGGCAGATTCCGGCGCGCGCGCTGTCCACGCAAACGCTGCTGGAGGAGCCCCATCAGGGCAATCTGGCCGAACTGCTGTGGCGCATCGGCCTGCCGCTGGCGGCGCTCAATCTTGCCCTTCTTGCGATCCCGCTCGCCTTCGTCAATCCGCGCGCCAGCCGCTCCACCAATCTGGTTTTCGCGCTGCTCACCTATATGGTGTACAGCAACCTGATCAGCGTGAGCCAGGCCTGGGTGTCGCAGGGCAAGATTTCTTTCCATATAGGCTGGTGGGCGGTACATGTCGCCATGCTCGCGCTGTTGCTGGCGCTGTTCTACCGCCGCATGAGCATCAGCTCGGCGTTCAGGAGAGGGCGTTGATCATCCTGCGCAAGTATCTCGCGCGCGAGATCTACGCGGCGACGCTGCTGGTTCTGGTCGCTTTCCTGATGCTGTTTGCTTTCTTCGACCTGATCAACGAGCTCAACTATCTGGGCAAGGGCAATTACCGCCTGCAGCATGTATTGCTGTTCGTGCTGCTGTCTTTGCCCGGGCACGTCTACGAACTTGCTCCGATCGCGGTGCTGATCGGCACGCTCTATGCACTGTCGCAACTCGCCGCCAATTCCGAATATACGGTGATGCGGATTTCCGGCCTGTCGCCCTACGCAGCGGGTGCCGCGCTCGCGCGCATCGGCGCCATATTCGTGGTGCTGACTTTTGCTTTTGGCGAGTTGGTCACGCCGTTCGCCGAGCGCGCTGCACAGCAAGTGCGCCTCTCCGCCATGAGTGCGGTGGTGGCGCAGGAGTTCCGCTCCGGGCTTTGGGTAAAGGACGAATTTCGCTTCGTCAATGTGCGCGAAGTCATGCCCGACAGCTCGCTCAAAGGCGTGAAAATCTACGAGTTCGATAGCGATTACCGCTTGCGCACAATCAGCTATGCCGAGCGCGGCGAGTTCAAGGGGGCCAATATCTGGCGCTTGAGCGGCGTGGCGCAGACCCGTTTCGACAGCGCAGGCACGAGCGTGTCCAGGCTCGCCGAGACTGAGTGGCGTTCGGTGCTGACTCCGGACCTGCTGTCGGTGCTGCTGGTGCAGCCGGAAAAAATGTCGGCGATCAACCTGTACCAGTTTACCCGCCACTTATCGGACAACCGCCAGCAGACCGAACGCTACGAGATCGCGATGTGGAAGAAACTGCTCTATCCCTTCGCCACGCTGGTGATGATGGCTCTGGCTCTGCCCTTCGCCTACGTGCACGTGCGCGCGGGCGGGATGGGGGTGAAGATCTTCTCCGGCATCATGCTGGGGGTGCTGTTCCACCTGCTCAATGGACTATCCTCGTCCGTCGGCATCATCCAGAACTGGGCGCCGTTCTACTCCGCCGTGTTGCCAAGCGTGCTGTTCCTGCTCGGCGCGGTGGGGATGATGTGGTGGGTGGAAAGAAGTTGAGGCGTGAGGAATCGGGTCGAAACCGGGTGCAAGTCTTGCTCCTTGGCACTCACTCTTCACCGCTCACGATACTGGTGCCGGCCAGACGGTCGTGCAGGAACTGGCGTTCGCGGTCGAACGGCGCGTACAGAATACCGATCCCGCCCAGTAGCAGGCAAGGCCACGCGCAGGCATAACGGACTATCGCTTGCCGCAGCGTGATCCTGGCGCCACTTGCGCCGGCCAGACGCAGCTTCCAGGTCTTCATTGCCAGAGTCTGCCCGCTGCGGCGCCAGGATCCGACGAGGTACAGACCGATCACGAGGAAAAGATAGACCTGGAACGCATGGCGCAGCCATCCGCTCGGGCTCGCGCCGGTTGCGCCGAGAAAAAGCAGGCCGGCGAAGAACGCGATGCCGAGCAGGAGCAGCGCCTCATACACCATGCAGATGAGCCGGCGTTTGATGCTGGGATAGGGGTAGTCCGTATGCGCAGCTGCACCGGCGTGGCCGCGCACGTCAGCGTGACGGGCTGGCTGGCGCCGACGGCGGTGCCGCCTTATCCCCGCTTGGGCCAGCTGGCAAGGGTGGGGCGCTGTTCGAGAGGGCCTGCTTCCGCTGTTGGTGTTCCTGCCATTTCTGCTTCACCGCTTCACGTTTTTCCGGTGGTTGCTTCGCCAGCTTCTTGTAGTTCGCGCGCGCGATGGCGCGTTGTTCCGGGGTCAGCTTGGCCCAGTCCTTCATCTGCGTCTGCAGGCGCTGCTGCTGTTCCGGCTTCATCTTGGGATAGCGCTTGACCGTCAGCAGCCATTTCTTGCGCGGGCGATCTTCGAGTTTGTTCCAATCGCTCGCCAGCGGCGCCAGAATCTGTTGCTGCTCGGGCGTGAGTTGCGCCCAATCGGGCTGTTTCTTATCAGCAGCTGCGGCGAAGGTGGACAGGGCGATGCACAGCCCGAACGTCAGTACTGCGAGCGCTTTAGCCATGTATCGAAGCTCTTGTCGAGGTAGGCGTTGATCGGCAGGTCGCCGGTCAGGATCGCGGCGTCGATTTCCTCGATCTCCTCCACCGATGGCTGTTGTTGCCAGTACTGAATGCCGACGAGCGCCAGGATCAGGGCGGCGCCTGCCAGGGCAATGCTCGCCGAGGCCGGGTTGCCGGACAGGCGACCGACAACGGCATCCACCCACGCCAGCGCAAACGCGGGTTCGGTCATGCGCTGGCGCGCCACGGCCTGCTCGCGCGCGACCTTCAGCCGAGTCAGCGTGACCCGTTCGAGATCGAGCGTCTGATCGAGTTGTTGCTTGATTTGGTGGCCGAATTTGCTTTCATTCATAATGTCACCCCCTTGCGTTTGAGTGCGCTGGCCAATGTGTGCGCGGCGCGCGAGCAATGGGTCTTGACGCTGCCCTCCGAACAGCCCATGGCTTGGGCAGTTTCGGCAACGTCCAACTCTTCCCAATAACGCAGCAGGAAGGCCTCGCGTTGACGTGGTGGCAGCTTTTTCAGTTCATCCTCAATTAGAACAATAAGTTGCGATTTTTCCAGATGGTCGGATGGCCCTAATGCTTGATTGGACCCCTCCGCGGGTGCCAAAGTTTCCAGCGGATCTGCCTCCTCCCCGCCATCCTTGCTGGTGAGAATCGAGGATAACTGTGTGGTCCATGTTGCGCGCACCTTGTAGCGACGGTAATAGTCTCGAATGGTGTTTTGCAGGATGCGTTGGAACAGCATCGGCAATTCCGCCAAGGGCTTGGCGCCGTATTTTTCCGACAGCTTGAGCATTGCGTCCTGCACCACATCCAAAGCCGCCTGCTCGTCGCGCACGGCATATCGCGCCTGCTTGTAGGCGCGACGTTCGACGGCGGCGAGAAACTCGGAAAGTTCGTTGCGGGAAGCCAGGGCGATACCCTCGAAATATCTCCTAGGGGCCGTTTCAAGATCACCGAAACGGCCCCTCACTTGGGGGAGCATGAGGGGATGCATTCCCTCATTTTGTTAATTACCTCTGAATTCTAGTGGTTAATCGATTGCCGTGTTGCCCAAATCGCTGCGGCGACAAAGTTGCGTCGCAACAAAAAATTCTTGACCAAACGAGGAGCAAGCATTAGTGTTCAACGTTTTCGGTAAAACCCAGCGAGAATCATGGAATTATCGGGCGCGGAAATCCTGATCAAGTGCCTGCAGGCGGAAAAAGTCGAGTACGTGTTCGGCTACCCAGGCGGTGCAGTCTTGTTCATCTATGACGAATTGTTCAAACAGAACAAAGTCAAGCACGTATTGGTGCGCCACGAACAGGGTGCCACCCATGCCGCCGACGGCTATTCCCGGTCAAGCCGCAAAGTCGGCGTCGCGCTGGTGACCTCGGGACCTGGCGTCACCAACGCCGTGACCGGCATTGCCACCGCCTATATGGATTCGATCCCAATGGTGATCATCTCCGGCCAGGTGCCGACGCATGCCATCGGGCTGGATGCGTTCCAGGAATGCGATGCGGTGGGCATCACCCGCCCGTGCGTAAAGCACAATTTCCTGGTGAAGGACGTCAAGGATCTCGCCATTACCATGAAGAAGGCCTTCTACCTCGCAACGACCGGACGTCCGGGGCCCGTGCTGGTCGACATCCCCAAGGACGTCACCGTCGCCAAGTGCAAGTTCGAGTATCCGGAAACGATCTCGATGCGCTCCTACAATCCGGTGATCAAGGGTCATCCGGGGCAGATCAAGAAGGCGGCGCAGCTGTTGATCGAAGCCAAGCGCCCGATGATCTATGCCGGCGGCGGCGTAATCCTGTCTGACGCTGCGCCCCAGCTCACCAAGCTGGTGAGAATGCTGGGCTTCCCCTGCACCAACACCCTCATGGGCTTGGGCGGTTTTCCTGCGACCGACAAGCATTTTGTCGGCATGCTGGGGATGCACGGCACCTACGAGGCCAACATGGCGATGCAACACTGCGACGTGCTCGTGGCGATTGGCGCGCGCTTCGACGACCGCGTCATCGGCGACCCGGCGCATTTCGGCCAGGTGCCGCGCAAGATCATTCACATCGATATCGACCCGTCCTCGATCTCCAAGCGCGTGAAGGTTGATGTGCCCATCGTCGGCCATGTGCCCGACGTGCTTGACGACCTGATCAAGCTGATCGAGGCCGGCAAGCAGCGCCCCGAGCCGAAGGCGATCAGTGCCTGGTGGGCGCAGATCGATCTGTGGAAGACCAAGGATTGCCTGCGCTACGACCGCAAGAGCAAGATCATCAAGCCTCAGTTCGTTCTGGAGAAGCTGTACGAAATCACGAAGGGCGACGCCTTCATCACCTCCGACGTCGGCCAGCACCAGATGTGGGCGGCGCAGTTCTACAAGTTCGACAAACCGCGCCGCTGGATCAACTCCGGGGGCCTCGGCACCATGGGCTTCGGCTTGCCCGCGGCGATGGGCGCGCAGATGGCCAATCCCGGCGCCACGGTGGCCTGCGTCACCGGCGAGGCGAGCTTCCAGATGTGCATCCAGGAGCTCTCGACCTGCAAGCAGTACCGTTTGCCGATCAAGGTGGTCAATCTCAACAACCGCTACATGGGTATGGTGCGGCAGTGGCAGCAGTTCTTCCACGGCAACCGTTACTCGGAATCCTACATGGATGCGTTGCCCGATTTCGTCAAGCTCGCAGAGAGCTACGGCCACGTCGGCATGCGCATTGAGAAACCGGCCGATGTCGAGCCGGCACTGAAGGAGGCGTTCAAACGCACGGACGAGCTGGTGTTCATGGATTTCATGACCGACCAGACCGAGAACGTCTATCCCATGGTCGGAGGCGGCAAGGGCCTCACCGAGATGATCCTGGCCGAAGAATTGTAGACGCTCCGCAACCCGCCGCCGACACCGACACCCATGCGACACATCATATCCATCCTTCTCGAGAACGAGGCCGGCGCGCTGTCGCGCGTTTCCGGGCTGTTCTCCGCCCGCGGCTACAACATCGAATCGCTCACCGTCGCGCCTACCGAGGACGCGTCGCTGTCGCGCATGACCATCGTCACCTCGGGCTCGGGTGACGTGATCGAGCAGATCACCAAGCAGCTGAACAAGCTGGTCGAGGTGGTCAAAGTGGTGGACCTGTTCGAGGCGCCGCACATCGAGCGCGAGCTGATGCTGATCAAGGTGCGCGCCGGCGCCAAGGAGCGCGACGATATGAAGCGCATGTCGGACATTTTCCGCGGGCGCATCATCGATGTCTCCGAAGACACCTTCACCATCGAGCTCACCGGCACCGGGCAGAAGCTGGATGCGTTCATCGAGGCGCTCGGCCGCACTGCCATTCTCGAGACGGCGCGCACCGGCGCATCCGGCATTTCCCGCGGCCAGCGGGTTCTTAGAATCTAGGGAAGCTCCGATTAGACCCCGGACGCAAGCAGAGCTTCCTATAACTCGGGGAGATCGCAACGGGGCATTGCCCCGTTGTTCATACGTCCCCTAGTGAGTAGTGCGGCGCGAAGAGCAAGGAGTGGAGCCCGACCGGGTTTCCCGCCTCCCCGCTCACGCCTCAGGTCTCACGCTTTTTCAGAGAGGAAACCATGAAAGTCTATTACGACAAGGACGCCGACCTTTCGCTCATCAAGGGCAAGAAAGTGACCATCGTCGGCTACGGCTCGCAGGGCCACGCGCACGCGCTCAATCTGCACGACTCCGGCATGAAGGTCACCGTCGGCTTGCGTCGCGGCGGCGCTTCCTGGGACAAGGCGAAGAAGGCCGGACTGAAGGTGGCCGAAGTAGGCGAGGCCGTGAGGGGCGCTGATTTCGTCATGATGCTCATGCCTGACGAGCACATCGCCGCGGTGTACCAGGGCGAGGTCGAGCCCAATATCAAAAAAGGCGCGACGCTCGCTTTTGCCCACGGCTTCAACATCCATTACGGCCAGGTGGCGCCGCGCGCCGACCTCGA
>JADGRR010000175.1 GCA_017880745.1 Burkholderiales bacterium | reverse complement strand
ATACCGGTGACTTCCACGGCCTCGATCGGAGCGTTGCGTCCACGTAACTCAAGCTGCCGCGACTCGCCCGTGCTCACCAGGCTCCCCGCCATGCTGACGGTAGCGGTGCTCGCCACCACCGGCCAGCCCAGTTCCTTGGTCTGCCCCTCCAGACGCGAGGCCACATTGACGCTGTCGCCCACCACGGTCAAGTCTTCGGCCCCGGGCGGGCCGATGCGCACCTCCATCAGGTCGCCGGAGTGGATGCCCACGCCGGTCGCGAACTCGGGCAGCCCGCCCATATCGAAGCGCTTCTTGAACCAGTCACCGAACCTGTTCGCGGCCAGCACTATCCCAAGCCCGGCACGAATGGCGCGGCGGGCGTGGTTGTCCTCGCCGTCCTCGCCGCGCGCCTCGAACACCACCATTATCCCGTCGCCGATCAGCTTCGCGATGCGCCCGCCATTGCGCACTATCGGCTGGCACACCGCCTCGAAATAGGCGTTGAGCAACTCGGCGATCTGCCCCGCGGTGAGGCGTTCCGAATAGGTGGTGAAATTGCGGATGTCGGCGAACAGCACCGTGGCCACGGTCATCTTTCCGGTCATGCCGGCGGCTTCGGCGACCGCCAGCGGCCGCTCGGGTTCGGCACCGCTGAGGCTCTGCCGATACCAGCGCCTGAGTTCGTCGTTTCCGGCGATCAGGCGAGCCGCGAGCGAGCGCGCCGCGGTCTCGTATTTCTTGAGCCTCGAATTCACGGCTTCGATCAACTCGTCGCGCGTGAACGGCTTGTTGAGGAAATCGTCCGCGCCAAGGTTCATGCCGCGGCGCATGCTGCCCCGGTCGTTGAGCGCGGTGAGGAAGATGAAGGGCGTATCGGCGTAGCGCGGATCGGCGCGCAGCGCCTCCAGCATGCCGAATCCGTCCAGCTCCGGCATCATTACGTCGCTGACGATCAGGTCCGGTCCAAAACTCCTGGCATGCTCGATGCCGGCGCGGCCGTTCTCGGCCGAGTCCACCTCGTAACCTTCCCCCTTCAGCATCAGCATCAGGTTCAGGCGGATCGATGTTTCGTCCTCGACTACCAGGATCTTCTTCACGGCCGCTCTTGCCCCAGACATCGCCTGATCGCACCGCGCAGCTGCTCCAGTTCGAAAGGCTTGGCCATCACTTCGGTCGCGCCGCGGCGCAGGCCGATCGCGCGCGCATCGTCGTTCATGGCGGCGGAGAACAGAAGCACGGGAATGCCGGAGAACTGCCTGTCGGCGCGCACCGTCTCCAGCACCGCGTAGCCGCCCAGATGCGGCATGATCACGTCACAGATAATGAGGTCCGGGCGCAACTGCCTGACCAGCGCGAGGCCTTGCTCGCCGTCCGGCGCCCAGAGCAATTCGTGCCCGTCAATCTGCAGCAACTGCCGCATGAATCCGAGGTTCGATTGGTCATCGTCGATGAGCAATACCCGCGCCATGATCAATTCGCCCGCGCCATCTGCGGCAGCGGCAGCCGCACGCTGATGCGGGTGCCGACGTCGACCTTGCTATCGATGGCAATCGTGCCGCCGTGCAGTTCCACCGCCTTCTTCACGATTACCAGCCCGAGTCCGGTGCCCTGGCGATTGCCGACGTTGGAGGCGCGATGGAAGCTCTCGAACAGGCGTGCCTGGTCGTCGAGCGGTATGCCTATGCCCTGGTCGCTCACATCGATTACGGCCTCGCCATCGCGCTCGGCCAGCAGCAGCGACACGGTGCCTCCGGGGGGGGAATACTTAACCGCGTTGGAGAGCAAATTGGTCAGGATGTGACGCAGCAACTTTTCGTCCAGATTCAGGCTGCCGCGCTCGAACTGGCGCTCGAATCTAATCACATGCTGCTTGGCGACGCCACCGCGCAACTCCTCGACCACCTTATGGCACAGTTCGCCCAAATCCACCGGCTTCGGCTCGAACTGCAGGGCGCCAGCCTCGGCTTTGCCTATAATCAGCACGTCTTCGATCATCGCGTTCATGCGCTTGACCGCGGCTTCTATGCCGTGCAGCATTTTCAGCTTGTCATCTGCGGAGAGGCCGTCCGAGTAATGCTCCAGCAGCTCGGCGGAGGACAGAATGGTCGCCAGCGGCGTGCGCAACTCGTGCGACGCGATGGAGACGAACTTGGACTTCATCTCCGACAGCTCCTTCTCGCGTTGCAGGGCAGCGAGCAACTCCACTTCGGCGCGCTTGCGCTGGGTAATGTCGACGTTGGTCCCGGCCATGCGCACCGCACTGCCGTCGTCTGCGTGCTCGACCACGCGTCCGCGGCTGAGCACCCAGACCCAGTCGCCGCCCAGCGCCTTGAGGCGGTACTCGATACGGTACAGGGGACGCAGGCCACCGATGCAGTCGCGTTGCGCCTGGCGCACCGCATTGGCATCGTCCGGGTGCACCAGGGGCACCATTTCGTCGAGCGTGAGGTAGCGCTCGCGTGGTTCGTCGCCGGTCATCTGCGCCAGCGCCGCATCCAGATAGATCGTGCCCCGCCTGGCGTCCCACTCCCAGATCGAGATAGCCGAAGACTGCATCGCCAGATCGAGCCGCTCCTTGGTCTGCCGCAGCGCCGCCTCGGCCAGCTTGCGTTCGGTGATGTCACCGATGCCGATAATGATTCCGGCCTGTGGCTCGGCCGCGTCGATGGCGCGGCTGTCCGTGAACAGCCAAATCGGGGTGCCATCCTTTTTGTGCAGATGGAGCTCGGAGGAATAGTTCTCGCCTTGCGCCAGCCGCGCATACGCGCGGCTGCCGGCATCCATGAAATTCTCATCGGACTGGAGCCAGACCCGCGTGGATTGCCCGGTGAGTTCCTCGCGCGTGTACCCAAGGATCTCGGCAAAGCGCCGGTTGCATTTCACCACTGCGCGCTGGCTGACAAAGGCTATGCCGACAGCTGCTGTTTCGAAAATCAACTGTTGCTCGGTCAGCGCCGAGGTCAGGGATTTTTCGGCGACGCGCAATTTCTTCAGCAACAGCGTGTTCTCGTGACCGTAAGCCAGCGTTTCCATCAGCGCCAGATGGTTGGACAGGTACAAGCCCAGCAGCACGCTCGCGAACACCAGCATCAGCAAGCCGGTGGAGGCATTGAGCCCGCCGCCAAAGGTAAACAGCATCGCGACCATGGGCGCAAGGATGGGCAGGATGAAGCTGGCAAAAGCCCTGGGGCTGGGCGCGAGCGAAGGCGGCAGGCCCATGGCGATGCTGCTGATGAGAAACGTGACCGAGATCTCCTGCAGCGAGGTCGGCTCATGGCCGATAAACATCAGCGCGAGACCCCAGCCCGCCCCGATCAGGGCGCTGGCCATGCAGAAATAGTTTTCCCAGCGTGCGGCATCCTCCGCCGGTGGCTGGCGGCGACGATAAATCCGCGCCATTGCGTAGCGCAGCGTGCTGGCCACGCCGAGCCAGACGAACCAGCTCGCTAGGAGGCTGACGCCGATGTAGCCCCACAATGCAAACGCAGTGATGCTCGCCGCAACGAGGATGATCGGCACGTCGGTACCCGACAGCCGGTACAGCATGGACACGCGCTCCGGCAGGTACTCAACCGAGGACATGGCGGCCAGCCGGCTGCGCAAATTCGTTAGCAAGGTCACCTTGGATCCTAGGTCTGCGCCGGCTCGAAGTCGGCCGCACGGTCTGCTTTTGCCGAATATTCTACTACCATTCAACTGCTTCCGAACCGGTCGGGGCGCACAATATTCTCCCAGCCAAAACGTATTTCGCCGCCTGCGTTTCGTGTTCCGACCCCGCCCGCTCTCATTGCGCCGTGCACGCGCCAAACGCGCACCCAACTTTCGCCCCCGGGTCCGGCGCTGGCGGATTTTTGCCGGCTATGCGGTACAATCCTTTCCCTAACAGGCTGTTGAAATTCACTTCCCGGGCGAAACGAGATGCGCGTGCGCAAAATCGTTCAGAGGGAGGCGAATTTCGGCAACCTCTGAAGTGAGGGATATGAAAGGGGCGTGCCCCGTTTATCAACACCCTGCCAACGCTCGCTTGGATGCGCATGGGCCACCGCCTCACAAAAATCTATACTCGAACCGGCGACGCGGGTGAAACCGGACTCGGTGACGGCTCGCGCGTGCCCAAGGACAGCCAGCGCGTGCACGCGCTGGGAGAAATCGACGAATTGAATTCGGTGATCGGCGTGCTGCTTGCCGAGGAATTGCCCGCCGGCGTTCGCGCAGCCCTCGGCAGCATCCAGCATGACCTGTTCGACCTGGGCGGAGAAGTCTGCATCCCGGGGCATGCCAGCATGAGCGAAAGCCAGGTTGCCCGCCTGGAAGCGCTGCTGGATGACTACAACCGGGACCTGCCCCCGCTCAAGGAATTCATTCTGCCCGGCGGAACACGCACTGCTAGCCTGGCCCATATGGCGCGCACTGTCTGCCGCCGCGCGGAGCGCGCCCTGGTGTCGCTCGCGCGCGCCGAGCCGGTCGGAACTGCGGCGCGCAAGTATCTGAACCGGTTGTCCGACTTGCTGTTCGTTCTGGGGCGAGTGCTGAACCGCGCCGGCGGCGGCAGCGACGTGTTGTGGCAGCGCGGCAACGCAATCGAAAACGGAAAACACGGGCGCAAGAAATAAGACCGCGGATCCGTTCGCGCTTGCCTCCGGGGCTGACGCGCGCAGATCCCGCGCAGTCCGGGGAACCCGGGCGAGGAATCGCTGCGCGCGCGTTCTGGTTCCTCGAGCGCGTCCTAATCTACCTTGGCGCCTGAATCCTTGACCACTTTCGCGTACTTGGCCGCTTCGGCGCGGATAAAGGCGGCGAAATGCTCCGGCGTATTGTTGGCCGGCGGCTCGGCGCCCATTTTCTCCAAGCGCTCGCGCATGTCCTTGGCGTTCAGCGCGCGCACGATCTCGGCATTGAGTTTGACCACGATTTCGGGTGGCGTCCCCGCGGGGGCCATCACGCCGAACCAGGTGGTGAGGTCAAAGCCGGGCAGCCCTGACTCGGCAATGGTGGGCAGTTCCGGCATGGCCGGCGAGCGCGCGAGCGTCGTCACCGCCAGCGCGCGCAGCCTGCCCGCCTTGACGTTGGGCAGCGCATTGGCCAGATTGTCGAACATCAACTGCACCTGGCCGGCAAGCAGGTCGGCCATCGCCGGCGCCCCGCCCTTGTAGGGGATGTGCACCATTTTCACGCCGGCCATGGTGTTGAACAACTCGCCGGCAAGATGGCCGGTCGAACCGGTCGAACCGGAACCGAAATTGAGATAGCCGGGTCTGGCGCGCGCGAGCTCGATCAGCTCCCGTACCGATCTGGCCGGAACCGATGGGTTCACCACCAGGATATTCGGCACCTGCGCCACCAGCGCCACCGGCGCAAAGTCTTTGACCGGATCGTAGGGCACTTTGGCGTACAGGGTCGGGTTGATGGCGTGGGTGGCGACCGCGCCCATCAGCAGCGTGTAGCCGTCAGCCGGGCTCTTCGCCACCAGGTCGGCGCCGATATTGCCGCCAGCGCCCGCACGGTTGTCCACCACCACGGGCTGGCTCCATGCCTCGGTGAGCTTCTGCCCGATCGCGCGCGCCATGATGTCCAGCGGCCCGCCGGGGGGATAAGGCACGACCAGGCGAATCGGCTTGGACGGATAGCTCTGTGCGGAAGCGCCCGCGCATCCCAGCGTAACCGCCAGTGCCATAAGGAACGGCAGCATCAAACCGCTCAAGCGTTTCAACCTATCCTCCGTGGAAATTCGTCCGCTAAGGCGAGCCCGCATAGCAACTGAGGACACAAGCCTCTGTGTCCTCAGTGCCGGAATCCGCCTCAAGCTTACCGAAATGCTATTCTACGAACGCTTCCTCGCGCGTCTTGCGCACGGTAGGCGCCAGGGTGATCAGCAGCAGCACGATGGCCATGCCGAGCAGCACTCCGCTGATCGGCTTGGTGAAAAACACCGTCGCGTCGCCGCGCGAGAGCAGCATCGCCCGGCGCAGGTTTTCCTCCATCAGCGGGCCGAGAATAAAGCCCAGGATCAGCGGCGCCGGCTCGCATTCGAGCTTGACGAAGACGTAACCCAGGAGGCCGAATAGCGCGGTCAGCATCACGTCGTAGGGCGCATTGGACAGACTGTAGACCCCGACGCAGCAGAACAGCAGAATGGACGGGTAGAGCAGCCGGTAGGGTACGGTCAACAGCTTCACCCACATGCCGATCAGCGGCAGGTTCAGGATCACCAGCATCAGGTTGCCGATCCACATGCTGGTGATCATGCCCCAGAAAAGTTCCGGCCGCTCGGTCATCACCTGCGGCCCGGGGGCGATGCCCTGGATCATCATCGCGCCGATCATCAGCGCCATCACCGGGTTGGACGGGATGCCGAGGGTGAGCAGGGGAATGAACGAAGTCTGCGCGCCGGCGTTGTTGGCCGATTCCGGCGCCGCGACGCCGCGGATTTCGCCCTTGCCGAACTTCGACGTGTC
>JADGRR010000174.1 GCA_017880745.1 Burkholderiales bacterium | reverse complement strand
TCTTCCTCCTCGATGAACTCCTCCGCCTTCTTCAGCGCTTCTTCGCTGATGGCAGGCTCAGTGTCCTGTTCCGGTCTGATCGGTTCACTCATGAGTCGAGCGCCTCTTCTGTGCGGCGAGGTTGCGTCTTGGGTTTAGCCTGCCGGGCGACAGGTCAAAACGAAAAAACCCCGCTGGCCTGCGGGGTAGGGACGGGCAAACACGTCAACCGAGGTTTCAGTTGAGCTTGATGCCATGCTCGGCGAAGTACTTCACCGCGCCTGGGTGCCACGGGATGGGCGAGGCAGATGCCTTCTGGTTCTCGAGCTTGAAGTTCGCCGCTTCCTTGTGTACGTTGATCAGGTCCTGGCGCTTGTCGAAAATTGTCTTGACGATATTGTATGCGGTCTTGTCGTCCATGTTCGCGTTGGCGACGAGGATGTTCATCACCGTGGCCTGCTTGTTGTCGGTGTCCATGCCACGATACGTTGCCTTCGGGATGCTGTCCTCGACATACAGGTTGCCGTACTTCTTGTTCATCGCCGGCACCAGGTCGGCATGATCGATCATCTTGATTTTGGTGCCCGGCGTGTTGGCGAGGTCCGTCACGCCGGCGGTCGGCAGTCCGCCGACCCAGAAGAAGGCGTCGATCTTGCCGTCCTTCATCGCATTGACCGACTCGGCCACGCCGAGGCGCTCGCGCTTCATGTCCTTGTCCTTGTCCAGGCCGGCGGCCTCGATCACACGGAAGGCCATCACCTCCGTGGCGCTGCCGGGCGAGCCGGTGGATACGTGCTTGCCCTTCAAGTCGGCCATCTTGTTGACGCCGCGGCCCTCGATCGACACTACGTGCATGCGATTCGGATAAAGCACCATCAGCGTGCGCACCGGAACCTTGTTGCCTTTGAACTTGTCTTCGCCGCGATACGCCTCCAGGGTCGCGTCGGCCATGGTCAGCCCGATATAGTTTTTGCCGCTGCCGATCAGCTTGAGGTTGTCGACCGAACCGCCGGTGACTTCGGCGGTGGCTTCCATGCCGGGGACATACTTGGACAACGCGGCTGCCATGCCGCCGCCCAGCGGGTAATACACGCCGCCGGTGCCGCCGGTAGCAATGGAAATATTGACCTTGTCCTGGGCTGCGAGCGGCGCGGCAAGCGCTACGAGCGCGGCAAGGCCCAGCGCCTGAATTAGTTTCCTCATGTTGATCTCCTCCTAACAGTTGACGTCAATTGCGGACAGCGGCCGGCGGTTCTGAGTGCCGTACTTGCGTCAATTATATATGAAGCGCCCTGCGCCGCTGTGCACCTTTGTCCAGTCGACGTGTTTTACGTTCGAGCCGAATCGGCGTCTTTCGGCCCTGCGAGTGGAGCGGCTATACTTGAGTCTTCACAACTGGATTTCGGGAAATCATGGGCGTTCTGAAATGGTCTTGCCTCGCCGCATTATTGGCGCTTTCTGCCGCAGCGCTCGCGGCGGATCCCGCGCCGCGCTACAACACGATCGAGATGCAAGCCGATGCGCAGCGCGAAGTTGCGAACGATACGCTCAGTGCCAGTCTGTTCGTGGAGTTGAACGACGCCAATCCGGCGGCGCTCGCCAATGCCATCAACAAGGCCGCCAACGAGGCCTTGCGCGTGGCCAGGGACTACAAGAGCGTGCGCGTGCGGTCGGGCAACAACCAGACCTATCCGGTGTACGCCAAGGGCAATGTGCTGCAGGGGTGGCGCGGGCGCGCCGAGATCCGCGTTGAGAGCAAGGATTTCGAAGCGGCCTCGGGCCTGATCGGCAAGCTGCAGTCAGGCATGCAGCTCGGCAGCCTGAGTTTTTCGGTCTCGCCGGAGGCGCGCCGCCAAACCGAGAATGAACTGATCGCAGAAGCCATCGGCGCGTTCAAGGCGCGCGCTGAGATCGTGCGCGGCGCGCTCGCCGGCCGCGGCTACAAAATCCTGCGCCTGAACGTGAATAGCGGCGCCAGCGTGCCGCCGCCGCGTTTTCCCATGGCGCGCGCCCTCGCCGCGGGCGCGCCTGAGGTGGCCGCGCCCAATCTCGAGGGCGGGGTAAGCGTGGTCACGGTTACGGCAGGCGGTGCCATTGAAGTTCTCGACTAGCGTGGCTGGGGCAGAGCTTGGCGGTCATTGCGAAATGAGGGGATATCCCCCGAGGGGACTTTCCCCTCAAGGGGGATCGAGACCTTCGGAGCGCCTTCCCTCATGCTTTCCCGCATCAGGGGCCATTTCGATGATTCTGCAATGGCTTTGTGGTGTATGAAAGGCATCGTCCTGCCGCTGGCGATCACGCTCGCGGTGCAAGCTCTCACTTCCATGGCGATGATCGCGCCCTCGGTGCTGGCGCCGGTAGCGGCAGCGGAGCTTGGTGTTTCGCCCCAGGGCATAGGCTGGTTCGTGGCGCTGGAATATCTGTTCGCCATGCTGTCGGGACTCGCCTGCGGTGCCTTGATCGGACGCTTCGGCCCGGTGCGTGTTTGCCAGATTTCGGTCTGCGTCGCCGCGGCAGGTCTCGCTGTCGGTACCGGTGCGGTGCTGCCCGTGGTGTTTGCCGCCGCGGGCCTGATCGGATCCGGCTACGGCCTGGTCAATCCGGTAAGCTCGCACATGCTCGCGAGCGCGGCGCCGCCGCACATGAGGTCGCTGATTTTCTCGATCAAGCAGACGGGCGTGCCACTGGGAGGCGCGCTCGCCGGCGCCTTGGTGCCGCCGCTCGTTCTGGCCTTGAGCTGGCGCTGGAGCGCAGTCGCGGTGGCCCTGCTGTGCCTCTTGCTCGCGCTGGTGATCCAGCCCGCGCGCGCCGCCGACGCCGCGGCGCAACGGGCCACAGGAACCGGCTCTGCGGCGGACTTCTTCGCGCCGCTCGCAATGGTGCTCGCCAATCCGCCGGTGCTGGAGCTGGCGATCGTTTCGATGATCTTCGGCTCAGCGCAACTCGCGCTCATCGCCTACTTCGTTTCCTATCTGAACCTGGAGTTGGGATACGGCCTGGTTGCCGCGGGCTTGATCTATTCCTCGGCCCACGCGGCCGGAATCGTCGGACGCATCACCTGGGGGGCGGTGGCCGACCGCTGGCTGTCGCCGCGAAGCATGCTCGGGCTGTTGGGCGTGATGATGGCGCTCTCGGGCATGGGGGTGGCGGGTTTCAGCGCAGACTGGCCGCTGTCGGCGGTGATATTGGTGAGCGCGCTGTTCGGAGCTTCCGCGGTGGGCTGGAACGGCGTCTATCTCGCGGAGGTGGCGCGGCTCGCTCCCCCCGGCCGGGTAGGCGCGATCACCGGCGGCACGCAGTTTTTGACTTTTATCGGAGCTTTGGCGGCGCCGCCGCTGTTCGGCTTCGTGGTCGCGCTCACCGGGAACTACGGCAAGGCCTATCTCGTGTTCTGCCTGCTGCCCGCGCTTGCCGGGTTGCGCCTGCTCTTGAGCGCGCATCGGGCCTGAACATGCAGGCATGGCTGAACGAATATCGGCAGCAGTGCGTCATATCGAGTGGCAGCGCGGCGGCGCCCTGCGCGCAACGCGTGCAGTGGCGCGACCGACTGACCGAGTATTCGTGGAGGAACAGGTGCGCAAAGCTGTAGTTCTCGTGCACGGGCTGTGGATGGGCGGCTGGGCAATGCAGGGCCTGCGCCTTTTGCTTTCGCGGCAGGGCTATGCGGCCACTGCCCTCGAATACCGCTCCATGGCGCAAAGCCTGGACGAGCACGCACGCCGGCTCGCTGCGCGCGTTGCCGAATTGCCCCAACCGGCGGCGGTTCATCTGGTCGGCCACAGTCTCGGCGGCCTGGTGATCCTGCGCTGCCTAAGGACTTATGGTGAGCAGCGCATCGGCCGCATTGTGTTGCTGGGTACGCCGGTGCGCGCCTGCATGGCGGGACTGCGCATGGAGAACCTGGCCGCGGGAGAGCGGCTGCTGGGTTCCAGCCGCGACATCTGGCGCAGTCTGCCGGAAGACTACCGGCCGCAGTGCGAACTCGGCGTCATCGCCGGCAGCCGTCCTTGGGGCTTGGGGAGCCTGGTGCTGCGCCTGCCCGGTACCAACGATGGCGTGGTGCGGCTGGAGGAGACGGAAGTCGCGGGCATGCGCGATCGCATCGTGCTGCCGGTCAGCCACAGCGGCATGCTGGTGTCGGCGCGGGTGGCCCACGAGGTCGCGGCCTTCCTCGAGCGCGGAGCGTTCGATCATGGCGGCCGAGAAGCGTTCGATCACGACGGCCGCGGAGCGTTCGACCACGACGGTCGCGGCCACTTCGATCGCGAAGGGCGCTGATGCGCGCACGCCGCCTGCTGCTGTACGCTGCGCTCCTGCCGCTGCTTTGCGGCTGCGCCACGCTGCGCTACTACTCGCAGGCGGTGAGCGGGCAGCTGGATCTGATGCGCCGCGCCGTTCCCATAGACGAGCAGCTCGCGCGCGACGCGGTTCCGGCCGCGCTCAAAGCCAAACTGGAAGCGGTATTGCGCATCCGCCGCTTCGCCAGCCGCGAGCTCGGGCTGCCGGACAACGGCAGTTACAAGAGCTATGCCGATCTGGGTCGGCCATACGCACTGTGGAACGTATTCGCCACGCCGGAATTTTCGCTCGAACCGGTCACCTCCTGCTTCATATTCGCCGGCTGCGTCAGCTACCGCGGTTATTTCAGCGAGGCCGATGCCCAAGCCGAGGGCGCGGGCCGGCGCGCGCAGGACTACGATGTCTTTGTCGGCGGTGTCCCGGCTTACTCGACCCTGGGCTGGTTCGACGACCCGGTGCTCAGCACCTTTATCCGCTATCCCGACGCAGAACTCGCTCGGCTCATTTTTCACGAACTCGCGCACCAGCTGCTCTACGTCAAGAGCGACACGCGTTTCAACGAATCCTTCGCGGCGACAGTGGAACAGGCGGGCGTGGAGCGCTGGCTCGCACAAAACGGCAACGATCGCGACCGCGCCGCCTACGACCGTTTGCAGAGGATGCGCCGCGAGTTCGTTGCGCTGGTCGTAAAGTATCGGGCAATACTGGAGCAGTACTACCAGGAGGAATTGCCGGCGCAGGAAAAGCGCCTGGGCAAAGCGGGACGGTTCGCCGAAATGGAAGCAGAGTACCGGCAGCTGAAGGTCTCATGGGGCGGGTTCGCCGGCTATGACCGCTGGTTCGCCAGCAAACCCAACAACGCGACCCTCGCCTCGGTGGGGCTCTACACCGAACTGGTGCCGGCTTTCCGCGCAATGCTTGACCACGAGGGTGGCAATCTGTGGCGCTTCTACGCTGCGGTGAAAGGTCTGGCCAAACTGCCCAAGGAAGAGCGCGACGCGCGCTTGGGCTCGGTACTCAAGGATTGAGTTGCTGCGCATCACAGGCTCGAGCGGCTGTATTCGGCGCCTTGCATACAACGCGAGGACTTGCGCGCTGCGCGCGCCAACCGTGTTTTCTGTGCGGATGAAAAGCGCATCCGCACAGAAAACACGGTTATTGATAAAAACAAGGGTAGTGCGGGGGAGGTTAATACAAGATCCTCGATTGAGTACGGACGGTTTTTCGTCCGTGCTCAATCGAGGATCCGCGCGGACGGTCTTTCGTCCGCGCCAGGTTCTTTTGCGAGGGCCACAATTACCGCGCCGTCCAGCCCAGGTCCATGGTCAGCGCCGCGCCGGTGATCACGCCGGCGCTCTCGCCGCACAGATAGGCGGCGAAGTCCGCGACCTCCGCCGGCTCGATCAGGCGCTTCACCGCCGCCGGCTCGAGCATGATTTTCTCGATCACTTCCTCGGGCGGGATACCGCGGGTGCGCGCCTGGTCGGCGATTTGCTTATCCACCAGCGGCGTGCGCACGTAGGCGGGGCAGATGGCGTTCGCGGTGATGCCGAACGCGCCACCTTCCAGCGCCGCGGTCTTGGTCAGGCCCACCAGACCGTGTTTGGCGCTGATATAGGCGACCTTGTTGGGCGAGGCGATGAGGCCGTGGATGGAAGAGATATTGATGATGCGCCCCCAGCGCTGCGCTCTCATCGCCGGCCAGACGTACTTGGTCAGCAGGAACGGCGCGGTGAGCATCACCGCCTGCATCTTGTCCCACATGTCCTCGGGAAAAGCCTCGATGGTCTCGACGTGCTGAAAGCCGGCGTTGTTGACCAGGATGTGCACCGTGCCGTAGGCGGCCAGGGCCTGGTCGACGAGCGTGCGGCAATCGGCGCGCTTGCCCATGTCGGCTTGCACGAACGTCCCGCCCAGCCGGGCGGCGACGTCTTTGCCTGCATCGGCGTTGATGTCGCAAACGACCACCCTGGCGCCGTCGCCGGCGAAGCGTTCCGCGATGGCCAGACCGAGGCCGCTGGCGGCGCCGGTGACGAGGGCGATCTTGTCCTTGAATTTGGGTTGAGCCATCGGTTTCAGTTCAGCGGCAGCAGCACGCTTTTCCTGAACGCTTCGCGCTGGGAAAGGCGCTTGAACCAGGCTTCCACGTTGGGCCGCGACG
>JADGRR010000173.1 GCA_017880745.1 Burkholderiales bacterium | reverse complement strand
TCGGTCTTCGACGAAATGGGTGACCGCGGCTCCGCTGCCGCCGGCCGTCGCCGTCGCGGCGAGGATGATCACCAGATTCTTGCCGTCGATCTGGGTGTCATAGCCGACCGGCCGGCGTAGATTCAGCACCATGCGCGTGCGCTCGCCCGCTTGCACCATGTTCATGCTCACAAGCTCGCCCTCGCCGATGTTCTGGCTGTTGCGCCCGAGACCGTTCACGGTGTTGGGAAGATCGAACGCGATGCGGGCAGGGTTGGCGACCGTGAAGCTCCCAGGCTGCGACTTGAGCGCCTCCTTCAGCGTCAGCTTGATGATGACCTTGCCGCTTTGCTGCGACACGTTGAAGGCTTCGACGCTGTTGAGCGGCGTCTGCGCCATTGCCAGAGCGGCCCACAAGGATGCGGTTACCACGCCGATTACACCGAGAATTTTAGCCATAGGGATCCTCACCTTCCTTTTGCCGCTTCTGCCTCGAGTATCTGCAGCGCAATCTTGCGCTCAGCCCAATCGCCAGATGCATCCTGCACCAGCTCTTTGAGGTTAATCTGATTATCGGTAATTCCGGTAATGACGCCGAAATTCTGTCCCAGATAGTTGCCTGCCTTTACCCGATACACGCTGCTGTCGGCGCGCACCAACGCGTAGGTAACTCCTTTCTGCGACAGCGTACCCACCATTTTCAGCGATTCCAGCGGATATGCCTCCAGCGGCTCTTTCGGCCGCCTGGCGTCGGGCGCATTCGCACCGCCTTTGCTTTTCGCAGCCGCCGCGATCGCGAGTTCGATTTTGGCCGGGCCGAAGGGGTCGGGCAATTCAAAGGCCTTATACGGCACCGGCTCGTAGGCCTTCACTACCGGCAGCGGCTCGATGCGGCCGCGCATGTCCTTGGTAAGGTTCTTCAGCTCTTCCTTCAGATCTTGGTGCTCGTCGCCGCCGCACGCCGCGAGAAGCAACACTGCTGTGATGATGGCTAGATTTCTCATTTCGCGGCGGCCCCGCCTTTAGCGGAGGACTTCCTCTGTTTCGCCACCTCTTCGTCATCCAGATAACGGAACGTCTTTGCAACCGTGTCCATCGCCAGTACGCTGCTGTCCTTGCCGGACGGACTGATGACTATGTCGTTGAGCGTGACGATGCGCGACAGCTGTGCGATGTCGCTCGCAAACTGTCCCATGTCATGGTAGCCACCCGTTACCCTGACGCTGACGGGCAGTTCAGCGTAGAAATCTTTCATCGTTTCCTGCGGCGCCGGCTTGAACAGTTCGAACTGCAGGCCCCGACCCAGGCCCGCTTGGTTGATATCCACCAGCAACGCGTCCATCTGCGACTTGTTCGGCAGTTGCTTCAGCAGCGCGCCGAAAGAACTGTCGATTTCGCGCAACTGCTGGCGGTGCAGATCTAGGTTGACCGCCAGTTGCTTCTTGCCCTTGTATTCATCCTTGAGCTTCGACTCCTGTTCGGCGCCGGCGGCGAGTTCGTCCACTTGTCCCTGCCAGTCGGCCACATACCCGGCCGCAACCAAGGCCACCAGGATCGCTATCAAGGCGAGCAGCTTGGGCAGAGCCGGCCACGTCCCCGGATCCTGCGGATTGAGATATTTGAATTGCTCGAGCAGCTTATTCATCAGGCCATTCCTACTTTTTTGCGCTGCCTGCGCCCGCCGCGGCTTTGCCCGGCCCCGCCTTGCCCGCTCCGCCCTTTGCCGCGCCGGACTCCGTCTGTAGCCGCCTGATACTTACGTTCATGTTGAATTCGGACAAGCGCTTGTTGTTGACATTGGCCACCCGGATCTCGACCAGATCCGGTTTCTCGAGATAGGGCGAAGCCTCCAGGTTGCGCATCAAGGTCGATACCCGCGCATTTGATTGGGCGTAGCCGGTCAGATTGACTTTGAGGCCGGTCTGTTTGATCGACTTCAGGTATACGCCATCCGGGGTTTGCCGCACCAGCTGTTCGAGCAGGTACACTGTCTGCGCACGGTCGGCCTGCAGGGTTTCGATCACCTGCTTGCGCGACAACAATGCCTGAATTTCGTCCTTCAGTTTCTTGATTTCGTCGATTTCCTTGTCGAGCTTGGCGTTTTCGTCCTTGAGGAACCTGTTGCGTTCCGTCTGGGTCGAGATGCGCGTGGCGTAATAGCCGTGCACCAGGAGGACGATAGACGCGGCCAGGCCGGCGACCATCCCCATCAGGATGTAGAACTGCAGATTGTTGGCTTTGCGGCGCGCTTCGCGCCAGGGCAGCAGATTGATGCGGATCATGGATCGAACCTCCGCATGGCCAAGCCGCAAGCGACCATCATCGATGGCGCGTCGATAAGCAGCTTCTTCGGTTGGATGCGCGGCGACACCTGCATGCTCGCAAACGGGTTGGCCACCCGGGTATTGACCTGCGAGCGGGAGCCGACGATGTCCTCCAGCCCCGGAATCACTGCCGAGCCGCCGGTGAGCAGAATGTGCTCGATGCTGTTGTACTGGGTTGAGGTGAAGAAAAACTGCATGGCGCGCTGCACTTCCAGCGCCAGATTTTCCAGGAATGGGCGCAGAATTTCGGCTTCGTATGAATCGGGCAAGCCGCCGGTACGCTTGGCGTTCTCGGCCTCCTCCTGGCTCATGCCGTACTGGCGCATGATGTCCTGGGTGAGTTGGCTGCCGCCAAACGCCTGTTCGCGGGTGTACACGGTCTGGTCGTTGCGGAGAACGGTGACGTTCATGACGTTGGCGCCGATATCGACCAGCGCGATGTTCTGTTCCTTTCCGTCATCGGGGAACTGCTTTTTGATCAGATCGAAGGCGGTCTGGACCGCATAGGATTCCACGTCCATGACCAGAGCCTTCAGGCCGGCGGCCTCGGCCACGGCCACGCGGTCCTCCACTTTTTCCTTGCGCGAGGCGGCGATCAGCACCTCCACCTCCTCCGCATTTGACGGCGCGGGCCCAACCACCTGGTAGTCGAGGTTGACCTCGTCCAGGGCGAAGGGAATGTACTGGTTGGCCTCGGTCTCGACCTGGATGCCCAACTCTTCGTCGCGCAGACCGGCCGGCACCACGATCTTCTTGGTGATCACGGCCGCCGTGGGCAGCGCCATGGCCACATTCTTGGTGCGCGTGGCCAGTTTTTTCCAGCCGCGCTTGACCGTTTCCACCACGGCCTCGAGGTTGGTAATATTGCCGTCGACCACCGCGTCCTTGGGCAGCGGTTCAATGACGTACCGCTCCACACGCAGCGCCCCTTTGCCGGCATCGACGACCTCAACCATCTTCACCGAGGAAGAGCTGATGTCGATCCCGAAAAGCGGCGGCGCTTTTGGCTTGAAGATATCAAGGTCCAAGGCAAATTTCCCTTTGAACTATGGCTGGTTAGGCGCGATACATATAATTTACGTTAAATGCTAGCAACAAGTCTAGACGATGTAAAGCAAATAATGCACAGAGGCTTTGGCCGACTCCACCGGGTGCCGCTGCGCCCGGTGGACCGGGATACTCTATAATGCTGGCATTTTTAGAAGCCTCGTGAGCGCGGGCCAGTCCGCGCCCCTTGACCAAGGGGTCGCTTCGCCCCCTTTGAAACTCCAATTTTGGCCCGCGCTTGGCGCGGCGCAGGTGACTCTTGGCCGTTAAATCTTTCGCGTGGTTGCGCCTGGCTGCCTTCCCGCTGCTGCTCCTTGCCGGGCTAGCCGCCATCGGCGGCGCCCTTTTGGGCCTGATGGTCGTGCTCGCCTATCCCAACCTGCCCTCGCTCGAGGCGCTTACCGATTACCGGCCGAAGGTGCCTCTGCGGGTATACAGCGCAGAAGGCATCCTGATCGGCGAGTTCGGCGAGGAGCGCCGCGCCATTGTTGCCATCGGCGAAGTCCCGGAGATTATGAAACAGGCCATCCTGGCCGCCGAAGACGAGCGCTTTTACCAACACACCGGGGTGGACTACCAGGGCGTCATCAGGGCAGCCTACTCCAACCTGACCTCGGGCGGCAAGCGTCAGGGAGCTTCGACCATCACCATGCAGGTGGCAAGGAATTTCTTCCTCACCAGCGAGAAGACCCTCACGCGCAAACTATACGAGGCGCTGCTTGCGTTCAAGATCGAGGCGAGCCTGTCCAAGGACGAGATCCTGCAGATCTACATCAATCAGATCTACCTCGGACAGCGCGCCTACGGCTTCGCCGCAGCGGCGCAGATTTACTACGGCAAGGCGCTAAAGGATATCAATGTGGCCGAGGCCGCGATGCTGGCCGGGCTGCCCAAAGCCCCTTCCAGCTTCAACCCGGTAGTCAATCCGAAGCGCGCCAAGCAACGACAGCTTTACGTGCTGCGGCGCATGCACGAACTGGGTCATCTCACCGATGCGCAGTTTGCCGAAGCGCAGAAAGCGCCGCTTGTGGTCAAACACGAAGCCGACGAATACGCGCTGCGTGCGGAGTACGTGGCGGAAATGGTGCGGCAGATGCTGTACGAGCGTTTCGCCGACGACGTCTATACGAAAGGTTATCGGGTATACACCACTATCACCAAGGCGGACCAGGAGGCCGCGTATGCGGCGCTGCGCCGCGGCGTGCTGGATTATGACAAGCGCCACGGCTACCGCGGCCCGGAGGGTTATGTCGAACTTCCCCCGGAGAACCAGCCGGAGGAGGCCATAGAAGAGGCGCTGTCGGAGGAGTCCGACAGCGACGATATCCTCGCCGCGGTGGTGTTGGAGGCCAGCCCCAAGCAGGTTCGCGCCTACAGCCGCGGCGGGGAGGTAGTGATCATCGCGGGCGAGGGCCTCAAATTCGCGCAGAAAATGCTCGACGACAAGGCCGCGCCGAACAAGAAAATACGGCGTGGAGCCTTGATCCGCATCCAGAAGGACGAAAAACACAATTGGCAGATCGTGCAGCTGCCCGAAGCCGAGGCGGCGCTCGTCGCCGTCAACCCAAACGACGGCAGCGTGCGCGCGCTGGTGGGCGGCTTCGACTTCAATCGCAACAAATTCAACCATGTCACCCAGGCCTGGCGCCAACCCGGATCGAGCTTCAAACCTTTTATCTATTCGGCGGCGCTGGAGAAAGGCTTCACCCCCGCCACCATTGTCAACGACGCGCCGATAGTGGTCGACGCCGCCCAGACCGGCGGTCAGACCTGGGCGCCGCACAACTACGACGGCAAGTACGAAGGCCCCATGCGCCTGCGCATGGGCCTGGCAAAGTCGAAGAATATGGTGTCGATCCGCGTACTGCAGGCCATCGGCCCGCAATATGCACAGGACTACATCACCCGCTTCGGCTTCGACGCCGACAAGCACCCGCCTTACCTCACCATGGCACTCGGTGCGGGCTCGGTCACGCCCTGGCAGATGGCGCGCGGCTTTTCCGTGTTTGCCAATGGCGGCTATCGCATCGAACCCTACGTCGTGCAGCGCATCGTCGACGACCGCGGCAATATCCTCGCCCAGGCACAGCCGCCGCGCGCCGGCGATGAAAGCCTGCGTGTAATCGATGCGCGCAACGCCTTCATCATGGACAGCATGCTGCACGACGTGGTGCGTTATGGTACGGGCGCACGCGCGATGTCGCTCGGGCGCAAGGACCTGGCGGGCAAGACCGGCACCACCAACGACCTCGTCGACGCCTGGTTCGCGGGTTATCAGCCGACCCTGGCCGCAATTGCCTGGATCGGCTTCGACCAGCCGCACAAACTCGGCAATAGCGAAACCGGCGCGGCAGCCGCGCTGCCCATCTGGATAAGTTACATGGGCAAAGCGCTCAGGGGGGTGGGCGAGACGTTCCAGCCGGTCCCCGAGGGAGTCGTCAGCGCCAGCGTCAATCCCGACACCGGCCAAGCGGCCAGCGATGGCAGGATAAGTGAGTACTTCTATCGCGAGAACCTTCCAGCGGTGCAGAAGCGCGATGCATCCGGAGACGGCATCCGCAGTCCCGAGGAAGTCAGGGACCAGTTGTTCTAGTTCGTGACGAGGCGCGCGTAAGGCGCTATGGAAAAGCTGCGACCCGCGCCGCGACCTGGCTGTTGACGATGATTTTGCTGCCGTCGCCGAACTCGATCTCGAGCACGCCCGTGCCTTTGAATTCGCAGTCCGCGTCGATACCGCTCCCCTCGATGCGCCGGTCCAACTCCTGCAGCGTCTCCTCGGCCAGCCGTATGAATTCGCTTTCGTCCATCGGTCTCGCGGCAGGTACTCTCGTGCTAAAATTCTCGCATGCGTGCGATCGCTGCCGCCATCCTGCTTTGTGCGCTGCTTGAGGCCTGCGGCTCCAAGGGCGCCCTCATCATGCCGCCAAAACCTGGCGCCGAGCGGCAGCAGTCCGATAGTAGCAAACAAAACTAGAGGTGCCATGTTCGAGGTTCGCGACGGCTCGCTGCACGCTGAGTCGGTTCCACTGGAGGCCATCGCGCGCGAGTTCGGCACGCCCTGCTACGTCTATTCCCGCGCCGCCCTCGCCGCAGCGCTG
>JADGRR010000172.1 GCA_017880745.1 Burkholderiales bacterium | reverse complement strand
GGCCATCGCGCCGATGATCGAATAACAGCCTGCGGACACACGGCGCTCACCGCATTCCGATAACGACGCAACCATTCAACTTCACAGGAAGGAACGACACATGGACGTACGTGCAGCGGTTGCCCACAAGGCCGGCGCCCCCCTGACCATAGAAACGGTGCAACTCGATGGCCCGCGCGCGGGTGAAGTGCTGGTGGAGATCAAGGCCACGGGCGTTTGTCATACCGATGCCTTCACCTTGTCGGGCGACGATCCCGAAGGAATTTTTCCGGCAATTCTTGGCCACGAGGGCGCGGGCATCGTCGTGGAAGTGGGCACCGGCGTGACCAGCGTCAAGCCGGGCGATCACGTGATTCCGCTGTACACGCCGGAATGCCGGCAGTGCGAATACTGCCTTTCGCAGAAGACCAATCTGTGCCAGGCCATTCGCACCACTCAGGGAAAGGGCCTGATGCCGGACGGCACCAGCCGCTTCAGCATCGGCGGGAAGCCGCTGTTCCACTACATGGGTACGTCGACCTTCGCCAACTATTCCGTGATGCCCGAGATATCGGTGGCAAAAATTCGTGAGGATGCGCCTTTCGACAAGGTCTGCTACATCGGCTGCGGCGTCACCACCGGCATCGGTGCGGTGATCTATACGGCCAAGGTCCAGCCGGGCGCCCGCGTGGTGGTGTTCGGCCTCGGCGGCATCGGCCTGAATGTGATCCAGGGCGCGCGCATGGTGGGTGCCAGCATGATCGTCGGCGTGGATATCAACCCGGGCCGCAAGGCCTTGGCGGAAAAATTGGGCATGACGCACTTCGTCAACCCAAAGGAAGTTGAGGACGATCTCGTCGCCTACCTGGTCAATCTGACCAAGGGCGGAGCTGATTACACGTTTGAGTGCATCGGTAACGTTAAATTGATGCGCCAAGCCCTGGAATGCTGTCACAAGGGGTGGGGTGTCAGCACCATTATCGGCGTCGCCGGTGCCGGCCAGGAAATATCGACCCGGCCGTTTCAGCTTGTAACAGGGCGCGTCTGGAAAGGCTCCGCATTCGGCGGTGCCAGAGGTCGGACAGATGTCCCCAAGATTGTCGATTGGTATATGGACGGCAAGATCAATGTTGACGACTTGATTACGCATGTGATGCCACTGGAAAAAATCAACGACGCCTTCGACTTGATGCATGAAGGTAAATCCATCCGCTCGGTTGTGATATTTTGACGTTAAGGCGGACGCCGTATCGCAGTGTTTATGTTTGCGAATTCATTTGCTGGGGAATGACAACTTAACGATACTGGTCGCAGCCCCAGACTGCGCCGGTAGAGCGATAAAATCCAGAAGGAGAAATCATTATGAATAGTGCAGTCAAGATACATCCGGCGGTTGACGGCGGACTAAAACCCGCGGCAACGACCTTTGCAGGCGGGACGCTATTGTGCCACTGCCCGCAGAACAAGGTCGCGGTAGCAATCAAAGGGCAGTGCGCACACAATCACGTGTGCGGCTGTACCAAGTGCTGGAAACCGAAAGGGGCCCTGTTCTCGCAGGTTGCCGTCGTGTCGCGCGACAACGTCAGTATTACGGCGAACGGAGACAAACTCGCGATCGTGGATCCCAAGACAACCATTCAGCGCCATGCTTGCAAAGAGTGCGGTGTCCACATGTTTGGCCGGATCGAGAACAAGGGCCACCCGTTCTACGGACTCGATTTTATTCACACCGAACTGTCGAAGGAGGCGGGCTGGGCGCCTCCTGAATTCGCGGCATTTGTTTCGTCGATCATCGAGGCAGGTGCAAGCCCCGATAACATGGGGGCTGTGCGGGCAAGGTTGAAAGAACTCAAGCTGGAGCCTTACGATTGCCTGTCCCCGACCCTGATGGATGCTATCGCGACTCACACGGCCAAGGCCGCCGGCGTGCTGCCTAAGTGATACAGCGCGGCGCAGCCTGACGATCCGGTGTGGTATAGGGCTGGCGCCCATGCGGCGCCAGTTTTTTGTCAAACGCTGAAGAAAAGACAACCTGATGAATGAAGATAACCAGCTCGCGCCTGGATTGGCTTCGACAATGACGGTTACGACTGTTTCACAGAGTAAGTGTTTCGGCGGCGTGCAAAGTGTTTGCAGCCACGAGTCGCTTGAAACACGCTGTGCCATGCGCTTCGGCGTGTACCTTCCCCCGCAGGCCCAAACTGCCCGTGTACCCGTCCTTTACTGGCTTTCGGGCCTCACCTGTACCGAGGAAAATTTTATCGTAAAAGCGGGTGCCCAGCGCGTTGCTGCAGAACTGGGATTGGCCATCATCGCACCGGACACGAGTCCGCGCGGACTCAAGATTCCGGGAGAGGCGGACAGTTACGATTTCGGGATCGCTGCAGGTTTTTACGTGGACGCTACACAGGCGCCTTGGTCGCATGCTTATCGCATGTATTCTTACATCACGAAAGAATTGTTCGAAATAGTTTCGTCAACACTTCCAGTTGATCCGGCCCGTGCTGGCATATTCGGGCATTCGATGGGCGGACATGGGGCGTTGACAATCGCTTTGAAAAATCCGTCTCGTTATAAATCAGTATCCGCATTTGCTCCTATTGTTTCACCGTCGCGCTGCCCCTGGGGAGAAAAAGCTCTTTCCGGCTATCTTGGACCCAATCGAGAAAAATGGCGGGAATACGATGCAACGTCACTTATTGAAGACCGTGGCTGGAAAGGTCCGACTCTTCTTGTGGATCAGGGTACTCAAGATCAGTTTATGGAAAGCCAGTTGAAACCTGAATTATTGCTCGAAGTTTGTAAGCGTCTCGGCATTCCGCTTAATCTGAGAATGCAGCAAGGATATGACCATAGCTACTATTTCATTTCCAGTTTCATGGAAGACCATCTTCGCTTTCACGCAAAGAATCTGTAATCCGCGAACAGCGGGTTGCGATCGGTGCTGACGTGTTTCGGCAGCGACTGGCCGGCGGTGGCGTCGTTGAACATTCGAAACACCGCGCCGCCGTCAATATTGGCGGGTTCGACGCCGGAGGCCGGCATTGGTTGCGCCCAACCCCGTCTCACGCCTCCCCGGGGTGAAATAAATTCCCCGGATCAACCGGGCCATGCAAGAGCCTCGGCCTTACGCGGATTTGATCAAACCCCGCTGCGGGTCATATCCGACTGCGGCAATCAGGTAAAACACGACGGTGCTTGCGGCAACCACGGCGAGCGAAGTCGGCTCGATCTGTCCATACAAGCTAAAGCGCAGTGCTTCGATTGCATGGGTGAACGGATTGAAACGGGTAAGCGCATAAATCCATTGCGCACCTGATTCCTCGATCTTCCGCAACGGATACAGGGCCGTCGACAGGAAGAACATCGGGAATATCACGAAGTTCATGGTGCCGGCGAAATTTTCCAATTGCTTGATGTATACCGACAACATCAGGCCGAATGCGGCCAGCATCAATGCGCCTAGCGCCACAATCGGCATGGCGATTGCGATCTGCCAGATGCTCAGGTCGACACCGAACAGCAGTGCCAGCACGAAAAACGCGGTGCTCTGCAAGACCGACAGAAAACTGGTGCCGAGCAGCTTGCACAACAGCAAATAGGCGCGCGGCAACGGCGCGGTCAGCAACAGACGCATCACGCCCATCTCGCGGTCGTACACCATCGCCAAAGACGATTGCATGCCGTTGAACAGGCATACCATCATCGCCAGGCCGGGCACCATGTAGACCCGATATTCGACGTGCGTGTCATATGGCGGCAGGATCGCCACGCCAAGGCCGTCATGGAATCCGACCGCAAACACGACCAGCCACAACGCCGGGCGCACCAGCGACGAAATCAGTCGCCCCGGCTGGCGCAGGAACTTGTGGATTTCGCGGCCGGCAATCGCACGCAATGCCAGCAAGGCGTGAGCGGTTTTCATTTTTTGCCGCCCATTGCGCTATCGCTTGATTTGCAGGGCGATTCTGCGCCGGCTCCTGTATTTCCGGACACGAATTTGAGGTTAAATCGGGTTTGGATCGCAATACTCATGATGCTGCGTCTATCTTTGCAGTTATTCGGTCAAGCGTAAAAAAGCATCCGTCAACGATGCGCATTCCTGAGCGGCAACCAGCTGTGCCGACAATCCATCGAATTGCACGCGGCCTTTGGCCATCACGATGACGCGATCCGCGCCGTCGGCCTCATCCACCAAGTGCGTGGCCCACAAGACAGCCAAGTCTTGTTCCCTGCACAGGGCTTTGACATCCGCAATGATCTGCGCGCGCGAAGCCGGGTCGATGCCGACGGTGGCCTCATCCATCAATAACAACTTGGGGCGTGTCATCAAGGCGCGCGCCAATTCCACCTTGCGCCGGTTACCGCCGGATAAAACCCGTGTCGTGTCCCCCGCGCGTTCCGACAACCCGAAGCGCGACAGACAAGCGGCGATGCGCTGTTTTGCCTCTGTCCGCGCGATGCCGTGCAAGTCGGCCTGGAATTGCAGATTGGCTGTTACGCTCAGATCCAGATCCAGGGCAGGCTGCTGGAACACGATCCCCAGTTGCGATAAGGCCGCAATCGGCGTTACGCCGATGTCTGCGCCGCAAATAACCGCCTTTCCCCGGTCCGCGATAAAGAGCCCTGAAAGTATTTGAAACAACGTTGTTTTGCCAGCGCCGTTAGGGCCGAGAAGCGCCACGAATTCGCCGGCGGCGACGTGCAGGCTGACGTTATCAAGCGCTTTGCGGTTCCCAAACGATTTGCAAACTGAAGTCACGTTTAGCGTCACGCTCTATCCCCATCGGCATAAATTGTGGTCGGCGCGTTCTTCAGGATTGAAGTTCCGATTGGGTTCGTGCCCTAGCTTGGTTCGGGCCAGATGACGCCGGACTCTTGCGCACCCCGATCTGTTTCTCCCGGATAAACTTCATCGCCCAGCGTAGCATGATTGACTCCTGGGTGCGGGTCGCGATGACGAGGTCGTGCGTATTGACGACTTGTTCATGCAGCGGTTCCATCACGGGTAAACCCGGAAAGGCCATCGTTTCCGCCATGCATCGATTGAGCCACCGCCCCGGAAAGTGCCTCGACTTCAACACACCGCATAAGGTCATTGTGAAACAGCTACACTCGCGTCCTAACGCTGTTGCACTTCAGACTTGAGTCAGCCAATGGAGAACCTCCTGTTCCCCGCAATTGAACCATATCGCCATGCACAGCTGGCAGTCGGCGAAGGACACGCGCTGTACTATGAGGAATGCGGCAATCCTCGCGCTGCGCCGATTCTGTTCCTGCACGGCGGTCCGGGCAGCGGCTGCAATTCCGCGCAGCGGCGCTTTTTCGATCCGCACTCCCACCGCATCATCCTCTTCGACCAGCGCGGCTGCGGACGCAGTACGCCGCTAGGTGCAACGCAGGCCAATACCACACAGGACTTGGTGGCAGATATTGAAGCGCTGCGGCGCCATTTGGGTGTCGAGCGCTGGCTGGTCTTCGGCGGCTCCTGGGGGGCGACGCTGGCGTTGGCTTATGCAGTATCACACGCCGAAGCGGTGAGGGGCATGGTGCTGCGCGGCGTGTTCCTCGGCTCGCGCGCCGAAATCGACGCCTATCTTTATGCTTTGCGCAGCGAATTGCCGCAGGCTTGGGCAAGCTTCGCCGCCGCGGTCGAGGGCGGCGAGCTGCTGTCGGCCTATCACCGCGCGATCCACGCTGACGACCGGGATGTCGCGTTGCGCGCGGCACAGGCCTGGAGCGACTGGGAGCACGCGGTGATGTCGCTGGGCGCGGCGCCCTCGCCGAATACAGCCACGGGTGAGCTGGCTCTGGCCAGGGCGCGCGTGCAAACGCATTACCTCATTCAGGATTGCTTTCTCGCGCCAGGGCAATTGCTCGCCGCGGTGCCGCGGCTGCGTTCCGTTCCCTGCCACATCGTGCAAGGCCGACAGGATCGCGTCTGTCCGCCCGCGGCGGCCGTCGCCCTGGCCGCGCAATGGCCGCAATGCCGGCTGGAAATAATAGAGGATGGCGGTCATTCGCCGTTCACGGCGGCCATGTGCAAGCCCTTGGTCGAAGCGGTTGCGGCGCTGCAGCATCGCTTGGTTTAAAAAAGGTTTGCATTTGATTCTCATTCTATGCGTATAATTTGCTCCGGGTTGACGAGCCCGAATTATCCACCACACAAAGAGGAGAGATCGACCATGGCCTGGAATAAACCCGCTTACACGGAAATGCGTTTTGGTTTTGAAGTGACGATGTATATCTGCACTCGCTGACGCGAAGCGTGGAAGCAAAAAGCCGCGGCGTGCCGCGGCTTTTTTTATTGCCGTTTTGGTTCTGCGCGGCTCAGCGCCCGCGAATTCTTGTCATTGCGGAAAACGATTTTCCGTACGTCAGGCGGGGGCGCCGCCGCGCGCAGCACCGCTTCCTCGATCACATGGTGGTGCGGCGAAAGATCGCATGCCGGGTCGGCATTGGTGGCGTC
>JADGRR010000171.1 GCA_017880745.1 Burkholderiales bacterium | reverse complement strand
CGCTGTGCGTTGCGTTGCAAACGTGCTGCGGCCAGGCCTACGCGCACGCATTCCTTGATCAGGCGAGGCCCGCCGTTGGCAGCACCGTCCATGGGCCGCCCACCGAGATCAGGTTGCGGTTTACCGCGCCGCTCGAACCCGCGTTCAGCACAGTGAAGGTGCTGGACAATAGCGGCAGACAAGTGGATAGAAGGGATAAGCAGGTCGACCGCGGCGATTCGGCGCAGATCAGGGTCAGCGTTCCACCGCTTGCCAATGGCATCTACCGCGTGCTCTGGCACGTGTTATCCGCGGATACGCACGTTACCGACGGTGATTTCACTTTCGAGGTCGTGCCGTGATCTCCGCCGGCGATCGCGAGTTCGTGCTGTGAACGCTTTTCTGGCGGCGGTGCGCGCCGTCTACTTCCTCGCGACGATCGTTCTCTTTGGCGAGTTTGCGTTTCGCTGGTGGGTGGAACGAGCTGCGTTGCGCCGATCACCCGAGGCAGCGGCGGATGTCCGGCTCGCGTCGCGCCAGAGGTCCGCCATGCTGGCCGCTGCCCTCGCAGCCGCCTTCCTGTCGAGCGTACTCTGGTTTCTTGCGCAGGCTCAAGTCATGAGCGGCATGCCGCTCGAGGCGCTAAGTCAGGACACGCTCCGCGGCGCGCTTGTCGATACCGGATTCGGCCGCGTTTCGTTCGTCCGCTTCGGGCTCGCGATTGCGCTCGCCATCGCACTGGCGCTTCTACGGCAGGCGAAGCGAAGCAGCGCGATGACGATAGCCGCGGGCGTGATTGCGCTTGGGTTGCTGTCGTCGATCGCCTGGACCGGCCATGCGAACGGCGACCAGGGGCAAAGTCGCATGATTCATCTGTCGTCCGACGTGATGCACTTGCTCGCCGCGGGTGCGTGGCTCGGCGCGCTGCCCGCACTCGCTTTCATCCTTTTCAATGCCCGGCGCGATACCAGTGGGCGGGCGCTCGAATTCGCCGCGCTCGCGACGCGGCGATTTTCCATTCTGGGCATAGCAGCGGTGAGCACCTTGGCGCTCACCGGAATTGTGAATGCATGGTACACGGTGGGCAGCCTGCCGGCGCTGCTCGGCACGAACTATGGCCGGCTGCTCTCCTTGAAGTTGCTGCTATTTGGCGCCATGCTTGCGCTTGCCGCGATAAATCGCTTTCGTTACACGCCACAACTGCTGCAACCGGCAAGCCGCGCGCGAGAAGGGTCGCGCGGCGGCGCGCTCGCCCGGCTCGGCGTTAACGCGTTAGGTGAATTTGCGCTCGGTATTGCCGTCGTGTGCATTGTCGGTGCGCTTGGCGCGGCCACTCCAGCAACGCATGGTCAGACGCTGTGGCCGTTTCAATACACGTTCAGTTTGGAGGCGGTGCGAGAAAACAGCCTATCCACGACTGTTTGCCTGGCCGTATTTGCAGCCTCGATCATTCTCGCCGCAAGCGTGCTCCGTCATCGCCGCTTGGCAGTCGCATGCGCCGCAGGCGTTGCGATCGTGGCGCTATGCGTCCAGCTTTCGCTTCTGGCCGTGCCCGCCAATCCGACCACGTACTATCGCTCTCCCGTCCATTACTCCGCAGAGTCCATCGCCTTCGGCGCCCAGTTGTACGCCGAGCAGTGTTCGGTTTGCCATGGGCCGCGAGGCCATGGAGATGGACCCGCAGCCGCAGAGCTCGCGGAACATCCCGCAAATCTGACCGAGCATGTGTTGCATCACCGCCAAGGCGATGTCCTGTGGTGGATCAAGCACGGTATTCCGGACACGCCAATGCCGGCGTTTGACGGAAGGATGAGCGAGCGGCAAATCTGGGACGTGCTCAACTGGCTTCGCGCGCAGGCCGAAACGGAAGACGCAAAGGATATGGGAAGCACGGTGCAATCCGGGGCGATCGAAGCCCCCAACTTTACCTTCCAGATCGATCATGACCGGCAGGAATCATTGGCGGACCAGCGCGGTAACTCCGGCGTGTTACTCGTCCTATTCGATCCTGCTGAATCGCCGGACTGGGTGCGAGCGCTCTCAAAGTCACAAAGGGAACTCAGGCAAGCCGGCTTGCGGGTCATCGCAATTCCGACGCGCGCCGAAGGGGCGTCGGCGGCGCGTTTGCAGGATATTGAGGCGCCGATAATCGCGAACTTCGACCGGCGGATTACTTCGGCATATGCGATTCTTGCTCCGGCGAATTCGAATCAAGACAATCGCTCGGCACCGAAACATGCCGGGTTCCTGATCGACCGGCAAGGTTATATCCGCGCGCGCTGGACCCCGAAGAATGGCGGAACTTGGTTGCAGGTGCCATATCTGCTGAGCCAGCTACTTGCTATGGACCGAGAGGAGCCGCGACCACAGCTTGGCCATGACGACGACCACGTCCATTAGCAGGTTGTCAAAAAAACGGGGCACGCCTCCTCCTGTATTCGCCGAATCGGAAGCTGCTGAAGAACGCTTCTCCCTGCAGACCTGATCACGCCACGCACGCTAAGCATTTCGGACGCGCTTTTCGACAGCGTGTTAGATCGAATCGAATGATATGGCGGCCGATCTGGCTTGGGTTGCCGGCCGGTAGCGTCGGGGCGGCCGAATTCGGCCGCGCTCATGCTCAAGTCCCCATATTGCCCGGCAAGGTGTTCGCTGCGGTGGATGGCGCCGCGTCCCCGGGGCGATTTCATTTCGAAGGGGTAGAATCGGGGCTGCAGGTCATCAGAGTCCGCCGTCCGTTCGAGGTCGCATGAAAGTCGCAATCATTCCGGTCACCCCGTTCCAGCAGAACTGCTCGCTGCTGGTGTGCGAACAGACCAATAAAGCCGCGGTGGTCGATCCCGGCGGAGACCTGGAGCTGATACTCGATGCGGTGAAAGAGCAGGGCGTGGAGCTGGAGAAAATCCTGCTCACCCACGGTCACATCGACCACTGCGGCGGGACCGCGCAACTGTCGAAACAACTCGGTCTCCCGGTCGAAGGTCCGCATATCGACGACCGGTTCCTGATCGACGACTTGCCGCAGCAGGGCCTGCGCTTCGGTTTTCCGCAATTGCAGTCGTTCACGCCGGCGCGCTGGCTGCTTGGCGGCGACCACGTACGCTTTGGCGAGGTGGAACTCGAGGTGCGCCACTGCCCCGGCCACACGCCCGGCCACGTGATTTTCTTCAGCCCCGAGTACCGCCTGGCGCTGGTGGGCGACGTGCTGTTCGCCGGTTCCATCGGGCGCACCGATCTGCCGCGCGGCGATCACGCCACCCTCATCCGCTCCATCCGCGAGCAGCTCTGGCCGCTGGGGCGGGATGTGACCTTCCTTCCCGGACATGGGCCGACGTCGACCTTCGGCGAGGAGCGCGAATCGAACCCCTTCGTTGCGGACAGCGTCCTCGAACGCGTTCGAACCTGACCTCTGTGAACGCGGGGTGAGCGACCCAAACGTGAGCGACCCAGCCGACCTCGAAGCCGAACTGCGCGAAGACGTGCGCCTCCTGGGGCGGCTGCTCGGGCGGGTGCTGCAGGAGCGTACCGGCGAGGCCGGATACGCACTGATCGAGAACGTGCGCCAGACGGCGGTACGCTTTCGCCGCGCGCAGCCGGGCGAGGCCGGCGCCGTGCGCGCCGAGCTGGCCGGCATTCTCGACGGCCTGTCGGACCGGCAGACCGTGGACGTGGTGCGCGCATTCAGCTATTTCTCGCATCTGCTCAACATCGCCGAGGACCGCCACCAGAAGCGCAAGCGCCGCGCCTGGCTGCGCGAGGGGTTGCCGCCGCGCGCGGGCAGCCTGGCGCGGGCCCTGCTCGAGCTGAAGGCGGCCGGCGTCGGCACCGACAAGCTCCGGGCCTGGTTCGGGGGCGCGTTCGTGAGCCCGGTGCTGACCGCGCATCCGACCGAGGTGAAGAGAAAGAGCACGCTGGACTGCGAGCGCGAGATCGCGCGGTTGCTCGACCGTCGCGATCGCGAACCGCTGCTTCCCGGCGAGCAGACCGAACTCGCGCACGAACTCTACACCTGGATCCTGACCTTGTGGCAGACGGCCATGCTGCGTCTGACCAAGCTGCGCGTGGTGGACGAGATCGACAATGCCCTCACGTATTACCGCGACACCTTCCTCGAGCAGATCCCGCGGCTGTATGCCGAAATGGAATACACCCTCGCCCGGCATACCGGCACCGGATTGCGGCTGCCCGCGCTGCTGCGCATGGGTTCGTGGATAGGCGGTGACCGCGACGGCAATCCGTATGTCAACGCCGAAGTGCTGCGCACCGCGCTCGAGCGCCAGGCGCGGCTCGCGTTTGCGCACTATCTGGAACAGATCCACCTGCTGGGCGGCGAGCTCTCGCTCGCTTCGCGCCTGGTGAGCGTCACGCCCGAGCTCGCGGCGCTCGCCGATGGCGCGGGCGATGATTCCCCGTTTCGCCAGGACGAACCCTACCGCCGCGCGCTGGTGGGAGTCTACGCGCGGCTTGCCGCGACCGCGCGCGCGCTTTGCGGCTATGTGCCGCCGCGTGAGCCGCATGCAGCGGGTGCGCCCTACGCATCGAGCGCCGAGCTGCGCGCGGACCTGGATATCGTCGCCCAGTCGCTGACCACCCACGGCTCCGCGGCTCTGGCCGAGCGGCGGCTGCGCCCGCTCGAGCGCGCGGTCGAGGTGTTCGGTTTTCATCTCGCTTCGCTCGACCTGCGGCAGAACTCGGCGGTGCACGAGCAGGTAGTGGCCGAGTTGCTGCGGCTTGCCGGCGTGCACGGCGAGTACGCGGCGCTCGCCGAGCCCGAACGCATCGCCCTGCTGACGCGCGAGCTGGCCGGCCCGAGGCTGCTGTACTCGCGCCATCTGGATTACGGCGCGACGGTCGCGGGCGAGCTCGAGATCCTACAGGCGGCGGCCGACATCCATCGACGCTTCGGTGCCATCGCGATCCAGAATTACATCATTTCGCATTGCGAGTCGGTAAGCGACCTGCTCGAAGTGGGCCTGCTGCTGAAGGAAGCCGGCCTGCTTGCGCCCGGCGAGCCGGCCCGGCTCGAACTCAACATCGTCCCGCTGTTCGAGACCATAGCCGACCTCGACCGCTGCGGCAGCATCATGTCCGAGGCGTTCGCGCTCGATGCCTATCGCCGCTGGCTGGACGCGCGCGGATGCGTGCAGGAGGTGATGCTCGGCTACTCCGACAGCAACAAGGACGGCGGCTACCTCAGCGCCAACTGGGCGCTGTACCAGGCCGAAGCAAGCCTGGTCGAGGTATTCAGAACACACGGCATCCGCCTGCGGCTGTTCCATGGGCGCGGCGGCACGGTCGGCCGCGGCGGCGGGCCCGCCTACGAGGCCATCCTGGCGCAGCCCCCGGGCAGCGTCGACGGCATGCTGCGCCTGACCGAGCAGGGCGAGACCATCGCGAGCAAGTATTCCGACGCGCAACTGGGGCGCGAAAATCTGGAGACGCTGATCGCGGCCACACTGGAAGCGAGCCTGCTCCATGCGCACGATCCGGACGAGGCGATGCTCCGCTATGCGCAGGTGATGACCTCGCTCAGCGAATATGCTTATCGGGCATATCGCGCGCTGGTCTACGATACGCCCGGTTTCGTCGAATACTTTCGCATGACCACGCCGATCGCCGAGATCGCCGAGCTCAACATCGGCAGCCGTCCGGCCTCGCGCAAAGCCTCCTGGGGGATCGAGGACCTGCGCGCCATTCCCTGGGTGTTCAGCTGGGCGCAGTGCCGCGTGCTGCTGCCCGGCTGGTATGGATTTGCCAGCGCCGTCGAGGCCTGGCTCGCCGAGCACCCGCAGGGCATGGACACCTTGCAGCAGATGTATCAGCGCTGGCCGTTTTTCCGCAGCGTCGTGTCCAACATGGACATGGTGCTCGCCAAGACCGACCTGTCGATCGCCTCGCGTTACGCCGAGTTGCTCGAGGATGCGGCGCTGCGCGAGCTGGTGCTCGAGCGTATCGGCGAGGAGCTGAACAAATCGGTCCGCTATCTGTTGCAGATCAGCGGGCAGCCGGCGCTGCTTGCCAACAATCCCGAACTCGCGCAAAGCATCCGCAGCCGCATTCCCTATCTCGATCCGCTGAATCACCTGCAGATTGAGCTGCTGCGACGCTATCGCGCGGGGGACACCGACGAGCTGACCAGGCGCGGCATTCACCTCAGCATCAACGGGCTCACCGCCGGCTTGCGCAACAGCGGCTAGCGCATCCACCGGACCAGGGGCGGCCGAGCACGCAGTCGATTCAGCAAGCGTCACCGGTGAAAAAAACGGTCCTTTGACAGCCGGGCGGCGAACCAAACGCCCGTATCCGGTCCAATCTCAGGTTTCCCCGGCTTTACGCGGGCCGGGTTTTGTGGAAGCATAGGACCCGCGGTGCGCACAATCCCTGGAACAGAACGGGGGCGGGGGCACCGGACGGAACCCGGCAAAGATCGGGGCCGCCAGGACACGTTCGACCCAAGGGCTCACCTCGGGAAA
>JADGRR010000010.1 GCA_017880745.1 Burkholderiales bacterium | reverse complement strand
CTCCGATGGCGTAGCCGTTCACGCGCGCAATCACCGGTTTGGGAATGTCGCGGATGATGCTCTGCAGCTCCTCCACCGGCAGGCCGATCGTGCCGCGCCCGCCGTAACCGCCGTCTTCGGCCTCGGCGCTCTGGTCGCCGCCGGTGCAAAAAGCCTTGTCGCCGGTGCCGGTGAGCACCACGACGCCGATGTCACGGCTCCAGCCGGCCTTGCCGAACGCCTGGATCAGTTCTTCGCAGGTGTTGCTGTTGAAGGCGTTATAGACCTTCGGCCGGTTGATGGTGATGGTGGCGACGCCGGCCTGCTCGGTATAGATGATGTCCTTGAATTGCATGATGTGCGTTTCTCTGTCCGGTTTTTTCTGGGTCATTGTTTAGTTCCACCTCGTTCGGTATTATGAATACGAGATCAGCGTAGCGCAACCGCGTGCTGTGCCGGGGACACCAGGAAGCGGCCGGCTGGCTGCATCTTCCGCTGCCGGATCAATGGGTGATCCGGTCGCCGCGGATATTCCCGACCAGGCAAATCCGGAGAAACAACCATGAATATTCCCGCTCCCGACCAGCACCAGGAGTTGCGCGAAGCGCTGCGCGGCCTGTGCGGTCAGTATCCCGACGAGTACTGGCGCAAGCTCGACTACGAGCGTGATTTTCCGGTCGCGTTCATCGACGCCCTGACCAAAGCGGGCTGGCTCGCGGCGCTGATTCCCCAGGAATACGGCGGCTCGGGCCTGGGCCTCGCGCAGGCTTCGGTAATCATGGAAGAGATCAACCTGTGCGGCGGAAACTCCGGCACCTGCCACGGCCAGATGTACAACATGGGCACGCTGCTGCGCCATGGCTCCGAGGAACAGAAACGCAAGTATTTGCCGAAGATCGCCTCGGGCGAACTGCGGCTGCAGTCGATGGGCGTGACCGAGCCGACGACCGGCACCGATACCACCAAGCTCAAGACGATGGCCGTCAAGAAGGGCGATCGCTACGTGGTCAATGGCCAGAAGGTGTGGATCTCGCGCATCCAGCACTCGGAGCTGATGATACTGCTGGCGCGCACCACGCCGGTCGCCGAGGTCAAGCGCAAGTCCGAGGGCATGTCGATTTTCATCGTCGATCTGCGCCAGGCCATCGGCAAGGGCCTCACCCTGCAGCCGATTCGCAACATGGTCAGCCACGATACCTGCGAATTGTTTTTCGACAACCTCGAGATTCCGGCGGCGAACCTGATCGGCGATGAGGGCAGGGGGTTCAAGTACATCCTCGACGGGCTGAACGCCGAGCGCATCCTGATCGCCGCCGAATGCATCGGCGACGCCTACTGGTTTATTCGCCGCGCGAGCGGTTACGCGAACGAGCGGGTCGTATTCGACCGGCCCATCGGCAAGAATCAGGGCGTGCAGTTCCCGATCGCGGACGTCTACATGGAGACCGAGGCGGCGAACCTGATGCGCTGGAAGGCATGCGCGCTGTTCGATCAGCACCAGCCCTGCGGCGCGGAAGCGAACATGGCCAAGCACCTTGCCGCCAAGGCTTCATGGGAGGCGGCCAACGTCTGCCTGCAGACCCACGGCGGCTACGGCTTCGCCTGCGAGTACGATGTCGAACGCAAATTCCGCGAGACGCGGCTGTACCAGATAGCGCCGATCTCGACCAACCTGATCCTTTCCTACGTCGCCGAGCATGTGCTCGGCCTGCCGCGATCGTTCTGAGCATGGAGAAGCAGAGCGGCCGCAACGCATTTCTGAAACTCCTCGTCGACGAGGGCGTAACCCATCTCTTCGGCAATCCGGGCACCACCGAGCTGCCGCTGATGGAGGTGGTGCCGGATTTTCCCGAGCTGACCTATGTGCTCGGCCTGCAGGAAGCGGTGGTGGTGGCGATGGCAGATGGTTACGCCCGCGCCTCCAACCGGCTCGCCGCGTGCAGCCTGCACGTGGCACCGGGCCTGGGCAACGCGATGGGCGCGCTATACAATGCAAAGTTCTCCGGCTCGCCGCTGATCGTGACCTGCGGCCAGCAGGAACAGGGCCACGGCCTGCTCGAGCCGCTGCTCTATGATCCGCTCGTGCCCATCGCGCAGCCGATGGTCAAATGGGCAGTCGAAGTGACGCGCGCCGAAGACCTGCCGCGCATCATCCGCCGCGCGGCGAAGGTGGCGCTGACCCCGCCGACCGGCCCGGTGTTCATCAGCCTGCCGGGCGACGTGCTCGATGCCGAGGTCGATCTCGATTTCGGCAAGCCGACCCGCGTGGACGCGCGCGTGCGGCCCGCGGACGATCTGCTGGCGCAACTCGCGGCAATGCTGCTCAACGCGCGCAATCCGGTGATCCTCGCGGGGCAGGAGCTTTCGATCCACGATGCTTTCGCCGAAGCGGCCGAACTCGCCGAGCTGCTCGGCGCGGCGGTGTACCAGCAGCCCATCCCTTATTGCGCGCAGTTTCCCAGCGCGCATCCGGCCTATCTTGGCGCGCTGACGCGCAACCAAAAGCAGGTGCGCGCGCTGCTCGCGCCGTTCGATCTGATGCTGTGCCTTGGCGCAGACCTGCTGCGCATGTCGGTCTACAGCCCGCTCGAGCCGCTGCCCGAAGGCATGCCGGTGGTGCACATCAGCGAGCGCGACTGGGAGCTGTGCAAGAACTACCCGACCGAACTTGCGCTGCGCGCGAATGTGAAAGAGACGCTGCGTGCCTTGCTGCCGCTGCTGCGCGAGCGGCGCACTGCGGCGGAGACCGAGGCGGCCGCGCGCCGGCTCGCCGCACTCAAGGTGCGCAACTGGACGGCGCAGCGCGAGCAGGCGCGCGTCGAGGTCATGCGCGCGCAACAAACAACGCCCATCGATCCGCGCTACCTGATGCTGCGCATCAGCGAAACGCTGCCGCAGGATGCGATCGTGGTCGAGGAGGCGCTCACCTCCTCGGCGTCCCTGGCGGGGTTCCTGCCTCTGCGCGACCCCAAGGGCTTTTATGGTCTTGCCAGCGGTGGCCTCGGCTTTGGCCTGCCGGGCGCGATAGGAATCAGCCTGGCGCAGCCGGGGCGGCCCGTGGTGGCGGTGATCGGCGACGGCAGCGCGATGTACGGGGTGCAGGCCTTGTGGACCGCGGCGCATCTCAAGCTGCCGATCACCTACGTCATCGTGAACAACCGCAGCTACCGCATCCTCAAGGAACGGCTGGTGTCCATGCGTTCGACTGACCGCTTCACCGGCATGGACCTGCGCGATCCCGAGATCGATTTCACCGGCCTCGCCCGCTCGCTCGGTGTGCCGGCCGAGCGCGTCACCGAGCCGCGGGGCATCGTGCCGGCGCTGCGCGCGGCGCTGCAGGCCGGAAATCCGCGCTTGATCGAGGTGATGGTTGCAGATGGCTTCGGGAGTTGAAAAGGATCTGTACGTGGTGACTTGAATCGCGTTCCCGTTATTTCAGAGTTGCGACGTTGCGCGGACGAGAAGCCGTCCGCGCGCAATCGGCGATCTCGTATGAAAGCCACCCCAACCCGCCCTTGTTTTCATCGATGGCCGCTCTTGGCATGTGACGTTATTTTGGACGCCGCTTATAAGGGTAGAATCGCAGTCCTGTCGGATGTTCCAGTAGAGAGTTGCCCACATGTCCAAGTTCGCCCTCGGTCAATCCGTCACCCGCATCGAAGACGCCGCGCTGGTGCAAGGCGCCGGCCGCTATACCGACGATTTCGAGCTCGCCGGCGCGGCGCACGCCTACGTCCTGCGCTCGCCGCATGCGCATGCGCGCATCGCGAACATCGACACCGCCGCCGCGCGCGAGGCGCCCGGGGTGCTCGCGGTGCTGACCGGCGCGGATGTCGCGGCCGACGGCTTGGGCGACATCCCCTGCCTCGTCCCGGTAAGCAATATCGACGGCACGCCGCGCGCCGACACGCCGCGGCCGGTGCTGGCAAGGGAGCGCGTGCGCCACGTCGGCGATCCGGTGGCGCTGGTCGTGGCCGAGACCCTGGCGCAGGCGCGGGACGCGGCCGAACTGATAGCGATCGAGTACGATCCGTTGCCGGCTGTGGCGGACACCCGCGGCGCGTCGCGCGCGGGGGCGCCGCGCGCCTGGGACCACATCGTGGACAACCTGTGCTTCGACATCGGCGCCGGGACGGACAAGGCTGACGTCGACGCGGCAATCGCGCGCGCGGCGCATGTCACGCGGCTCGAGCTCGTCAACAACCGCGTCATCGCCAATCCGATCGAGCCGCGCGCGGCGCTGGCGGATTTCGATCGTGTGAGTGGGCGCTCGACCCTGTACACCCCGAGCCAGGGACCCCACGTCATTCACGGCCAGTTGGCCGAGGCCGTGCTGAAAATCCGCAAGGAGGAGCTGCGAGTGATCTCGGGCAACGTCGGCGGCGCCTTCGGCATGAAAATCTTCCTGCACCCGGAGCAGCCGCTGGTCGTCTGGGCCTCGCGCCGGCTCAAGCGCGCGGTGCGCTGGACTGCCGATCGCAGCGAGGGTTTCGTCTCCGACGTGCAGGGCCGCGACAACTACTCCATCGCCGAACTGGCACTTGACGCAGGCGGACACTTCCTCGCGCTGCGCGTGACCACCTACGCCAACATGGGCGCCTACCTGTCGAACTACGCGCCCTACATTCCACAACTGGCGGTGCCCATGCTCTCAGGCGTGTACCGCATCCCGGCGATCTACGCCAACATCAAGGGCGTAGTCACGAACACCGTGCCGGTGGACGCCTACCGCGGCGCCGGCCGACCCGAGGCCATTTATCTGGTCGAGCGCATCGTCGATCTGGCGGCGTGCGAACTCGGACTGGCGCCGGACGAGCTGCGCCGGCGCAATTTCATCAAAGCGGCCGACATGCCCTATCAGACGCCGGTCGAGAGCCGCTACGACTCGGGGGATTTTGCTGCGGTGATGGCTCGCGGCATGGAAAAAGCCGACTGGGCGGGCTTCACCGCGCGTCGCGACGAGGCCCGGCGGCGCGGCAAGCTGCGCGGCATCGGCATGGCCATGTACATCGAGCGCTGTGGCGGCGGCACTGGTGACACGGTCATCCTCAAGGTCGATCCGGCCGGCAGCGTGACGCTGATTTCCGGAATGCAGGACAATGGCCAGGGGCACATCACCACGTTCGTGCAACTGCTGTCGGACAAGCTCGGGCTGGATGCGAGCCATATCCGCGTGGTGCAAGGCGATACCGATGTCGTGCCTTCGGGCCTGACCGGAGGCTCGCGCTTTCTCGCCATCGGCGGCATTGCCGCCATGAGCGCCGCGGATGAGGTGATCGACCAAGGCAAGGACGCGGCGGCTGGCCTGCTCGAGGCGGCCGCGGCCGACATCGAGTATCGGGACGGCGAATACCGCATCGCCGGCACCGACCGCGCGGTGTCGCTGTTCGCGGTGGCAAAGGCTGCCCAGGGCCTCACGGCCGAACACACGCGCGCGCCCGAAGCCTTCACCTATCCCAATGGCTGCCACATCTGCGAACTCGAAGTCGACGCCGACACCGGCGAGGCGCGCATCGCGCGCTACAGCATCGTCGACGACTTCGGCCGCGCGATCAATCCGCTGCTGCTCGAAGGCCAGGTGCACGGCGGCACGGTGCAGGGCATAGGTCAGGCGCTGCTCGAACTCGGGCTCTACGACGCGGAGTCGGGCCAATTGCTCACCGGCTCGTTCATGGACTACGCCATGCCGCGCGCCGACGACGTGCCTGCGCTCGATTGCGGTTTCCACCACGTGCCGTGCACCACCAATCCGCTCGGAGTGAAGGGCGCGGGCGAGGCCGGCGCGGTCGGCGCGCCGGCGGCAGTGATCAACGCCGTCGTCGATGCGCTCTTTCCGCTGACCGGGCTCAAGCATATCGACATGCCGGCGACGCGCGAGAAGTTGTGGCGCGCGCTGCGCGCGTCCTGATGCCGTCGACATAATTACGACAACGGAACGCGCGGCGGGCCGCGGAGAATGGGTTCCAGCATGCTGCTCTATGGCATCATTGGTGTTTGCGGGCTTGTAAGCCTGCTGTTCCTGATACGCGCCGTACGCCGGCTCGGGCAGTGGCGGCTCATCGCCGGCAGTGTTCACGCCCTTCTGGGACTGTGCTTCCTGCTCGCGGCGACGGCGGCATGGCTGCTCGGTTTCAGCCTGCTGACCTACGAACGCCTGACCTCTGAGCAGCCGGCGGCTGAAATCATGCTGTCGCGCCTGGGCGACCGATACTATCGCGCCACCCTGACCTATCCTTCGAACCTGACGCAGAGCTTCGAACTGCGCGGCGACGAGTGGCAGATCGACGCGCGGGTGCTGAAATGGCGCGGCCTGGCCAACATCGCCGGCTTCGACACCGTCTACCGGCTGGAGCGCATCGGCGGCCGCTATCGCGACATCGACAGCGAGCGTGGCGCACCGCGCACGGTTCATGTGCTGAACGAGCCCGCGCGCATCGACGCCTGGGAATTGGCGCGCCGCTACAGGGAATATGTGCCTTGGGTGGATGCGCTTTCCGGCAGTGCGACCTTTTTGCCGATGGCCGATGGAGCGCTGTACCAGGTGAGCGTATCGCAAAGCGGCCTGATTGCGCGGCCGCTCAACCAGGCCGGGCGCCAAGCCGTTGCCGGCTGGCGATAAGCATCCGATCGCCGCGCTATTTCACGTTATTATTTCGCCAAGCCCGATTCGGCACTCAGAGCGGCCGTGGCCCGAAGAGCAGCATGGATGGGGCGTCTTCAGCAAGTTGACGAGCGTCGTTGCGCGCTGCGCGCAGCGCCTAGCCGTAGTTGATTTCATCCGCTGCGTCCGCCTCGGGGGCGTCGGCCGCGTAATCGCGCCCGCCGCGTCCGGCGCGGGTTGCGGCGGCCTCGCGGTACCACTCGTGGGCGACGATGGTCGCCATAACCTCGTTGGTGCCGGTCCAGATGGAGGCCAACCTGATGTCCCGGTAAATCCGCTCCAGCGGCAACACATTCGTATAACCGATGCCCCCCACTACTTGCATCGAATTGTGCACCACCTTCTGGCAGGATTCGGTGACGAACTTCTTGGTTTCGGAGACCATGCGCCGCACCCGGTTCATTTCCATTCCGCTATCCACCGCACGCGAGGTGGCAAACACCAGAGAGCGGCAGGCGTCGAGCAGCATCGCGCCCTCGGCCACCTGAAAACTCACGCCCTGGAAACGATTGATGGTCTCGCCGAAGGCCTTGCGTTTGGAGCTGTAGCGAGTGGCGATATCCAAGGCGGAGCGGGCGGGACCGATGGTCATGGCGGCGGTTCCCAGCCGCTCCGGGATCATCATGGTAGTGAATACCGGGTAGGCGCCGTTGACTTCGCCGATCACGTTCTCCCGCGGAATTTTCACGTCCCTGAACACCAGCCGTCCGGTGCCGCCGCCGCGGCATCCCATCAGGCCATACAGGTACTCGACTTCCACGCCGGGGCCGCGATCGACGACGAAGCAGGTGATGCGCTTTTGCGGCGCGGCAGCCGGGTCCGGGTCGGTGCGCGCATAGACCAGGAAGTAGTCTGCGCCTTCCGCACCGACGATGAAGCGCTTCTGCCCGTTCAGCAGGAAGTAACCGCCTTTGTCCTCCGCCGTCGAAGTGGCGCCGAAAAAATCGGATCCGCCGCGCGGTTCGGTGAGGCATTCGGCGGCGAATATGTCGCCGCGCAGCAGAGGCTGGACGTAGCGCGCCTTTTGCGCGTCGGTGCCATGCAGCACGATGGCATCGCACACCAGGTCCGCGCCCACGCCGAAGACACAGGCGAGTTCATAGCTCAGGCTGCCGATTTCCTCGCTGACCGCGCAGGAAGCCACCCAATCCAGTCCCTTGCCGCCCCACTTCACCGGCTGGCGCACGCCCAGCAGGTTGCGCCGTCCGGCCTCCCGCAGCCATTCCTTGGGAAAGCGTATTTTTTCCTCGTCCATGTCCAGAATCAGCTGGCGCGGCGTCGACTTCACGAAATCGCACGCTGCATCGCGCGCGCGGCGTTGGTCTTCATTCAACAGATGGTCGAACATGGCGCCCCCTTCCATAATGCAAGATTGCTTTAGGGCAGTATAGATCCATTCGCGCGCCTTGCACTCATCCGCATATGGAGGCAACGCCTCGCATGCGGCGAATATCAACAGATCCTAGCCGCATCATGTTTGATCTGGCGCATTGACAAAGCTCGTATCGCGGATAGAATCGGCTCAATCCGACCGGGAGAGCGCCGCCGTTGCAGGGCGGCCGCCGAAGGCGCAATACCCAGAAACTCTCAGGCAAAAGGACCGGTCGGGCGGAAGCGGTGCTTCCGTCACTCTGGAGAGCAGCCGCCGAATCGGCGGCCACCGAAGGGGCCGCAGCCGATTGGCATCAGGCTGTAATCTCTCAGGTATCAAGGACAGAGGGGTAACGTGGACCGAAAGGCCGGCGTTGCCCCTTTTTCATTGCTGTCGAGGCAAACGTGCTCAAGACTACTCCGCTCAACGCCGCTCACCGAGCCCTCGGCGCGCGCATGGTCGATTTCGGCGGCTGGGACATGCCGGTCAATTACGGCTCCCAGATCGAGGAACATCACGCGGTGCGCCGCGACGCCGGAATGTTCGATGTCTCGCACATGCTGGCGATCGATTTGCTCGGTGCCGATGCGCGCGATTTCCTGCGCCGCGCACTGGCCAACAATGCGGACAAACTTCACGACCCGGGCCGCGCCCTTTATTCCTGCATGCTCAACGACGCGGGCGGCGTCATCGACGATCTGATCGTCTATTACTTTTCCGACGAATTCTTTCGCCTGGTGGTGAATGCGGGCAGGGCGGACAAGGATCTCGCCTGGTTAGCGTCGCTCAAGGGTTCTTACGAAACGAGGGGAAATCCCCCAACGGGACTTCCTTCAGGGCGCATCCCCTCGTGCTCCCCTAAATCAGGGGCCGTTTCGGAAGAATCGAAACGCCCACTTGACGAACGCGCCAATTCCGCGCTCGAACTGCGGCCGCGGCGCGATCTCGCTCTGATCGCCGTGCAGGGCCCCAATGCGCGCGAGCGGGTGTGGCAGGCGCTGCCCGGGACGCGCGCGGCCACTGAAGCGATGCGAAGCTTTCAGGGCGTGCAACTGGGCGAGTTGATGCTGGCGCGCACCGGCTACACCGGCGAAGACGGTTTCGAACTCATGCTGCCGGCGGCTCGCGCGGAGGCGCTGTGGCAGCAACTCATCGGCTGCAGCGTGAAACCCTGCGGCCTGGGCGCGCGCGACACGCTGCGCCTGGAAGCGGGCATGAATCTGTGGGGGCAGGACATGGACGAGAGCGTGTCGCCTCTGGATGCGGGGCTCGCCTGGACCGTCGATCTGGATGGCGCGCGCGATTTCGTCGGCAAGGCCGCGCTGCTCGCGCATCCGCAGAGCCGGCAGCTGGTGGGCCTCGTACTCGCGGACAAAGGCGGCGTGCTGCGCGGCCACCAGAAAGTGGCCACGCCGCAAGGCGAGGGCGAGATCACCAGCGGCACGTTCTCGCCGACTCTCGGCCGCTCGATCGCGCTCGCGCGCATTCCACTCGGCGTGAATGTGGGCGCGCTGGTGCAGGTGTCCGTGCGCGACAAGCAGCTCGCGGCGAAGGTGGTAAAGCCGCCTTTCGTACGCAATGGCAGAATCTTAGTCAATTGACGGTGGAAGAAGAACCATGAAAACTCCGGAACATCTGAAGTACACCGAAACGCATGAGTGGATCAAAACCGAAGCCGACGGCACGCTCGCGGTGGGCATCACGGACCATGCGCAGGAAGTGCTGGGCGACATCGTGTTTCTCGAACTGCCGCCGGTCGGGAAGCGGTTTACGCAAGGCGAGACCTGCGCCGTGATCGAGTCGGTTAAAGCCGCTTCCGACATCTACATGCCGGTAGCCGGAGAAGTCGTGGCCGCCAACGACGCTCTGGTGCAATCGCCGGAACAGATCAACGCCGATGCCTACGGCGCCTGGATGTTCAGGATCAAGCCGGACAATGCGGCCGACACCGGCAGCCTGATGAACGCCGCCGCCTACACCGGCCACGCCGAAAAATAAGGGGGGCGCCATGCAAGATACACTGACGCGGGCCGCGGCGACGCTGCCGCGCGCAACGCTCGGCGAACTGGAGCAGCGCGACGCATTCGCGCGGCGCCACATCGGCCCGGATGCCGGGGAGCAGGCCGCAATGCTGTCGGAACTCGGCTACGCTACGCGCGCCGCCTTGATCGACGCCGTTGTCCCTGCCGCGATTCGCAACAAGGAGGCGCTCGACATAGGGGACGCCCGCACCGAATCTGGCGCGCTCGCCGAACTCGAAAGTATCGCCGCCAAGAACCGGGTGTTCCGCTCGTTCATCGGCCAGGGATACTACGACACCGAGTTGCCCAGCGTAATCCTGCGCAACCTGCTCGAGAGCCCGGCCTGGTACACGGCGTACACGCCTTATCAGCCGGAAATTTCGCAGGGCCGCCTGGAAGCGCTGATCAATTTCCAGACCATGGTCTGCGATCTGACCGGCATGGCGATCGCCAACGCTTCCATGCTCGACGAAGGCACGGCGGCGGCCGAAGCGATGACACTGTGCCGGCGCAGCGGCAAAAATTCGAGTCAGACTTTCTATGTCGCCGACTCGGTGCTGCCGCAGACCATAGACGTGGTGCGCACGCGCGCCGAGGCGCTCGCCATCGAGGTAAAGACCGGATCGGCCGCGGCCGCAGCGGCGGCCGATTGTTTCGGCGTGCTGCTGCAATATCCCGCGGCCAACGGCGCTGTCGAGGACAATCGCGCGCTGGTGCAGGCGGTGCATGCCCGGGGCGGCTTGGTCGTGGTCGCCGCCGATCTGCTCGCGCTCTGCCTGCTCGCGCCGCCGGGGGAGTGGGGCGCGGATGTGGTGGTGGGCTCAGCGCAGCGCTTCGGCGTGCCGCTCGCGTTCGGCGGGCCGCACGCGGCCTACTTCGCGACCAGGGACGAACTCAAGCGCAGCATGCCCGGGCGTCTGGTGGGCGCGACGCGGGACAGCCAAGGTAATCCGGCGTACCGGCTCGCCCTGCAGACGCGCGAGCAGCACATCCGTCGCGAGAAGGCGACCAGCAACATCTGCACGGCGCAGGTGCTGTTGGCGGTGATCGCGAGCATGTATGCGGTCTACCACGGACCGCGCGGTTTGACCCGCATCGCCCTGCGCATCCATCGCCTTGCCGGCGTGCTCGCCGCGGGCCTGAAGCAGATGGGCGTAGTCATCGAGAACCCGTCCTGGTTCGACACCCTCACTATCTTTGCCGCAACAGGCGCGGCTGTGGCCCATGCCAATGCGGAAGCTCTCGGCGTCAATCTGCGCCGAATCGACGACGGCCGAGTCGGCGTAGCGCTCGACGAAACCAGCACCGGCGCGCAGGTGAAGCTGCTGTGGCGGATCCTCGCGCCTGCCGGCGCTGCGGCACCCGATTTCGATGCGATCGAGCGTGGCGTGGGAGAGGCCTATCCACCCGGCCTCAGGCGCAGCAGCGACTTCCTGACCCATCCGGTATTCAACCGGCACCACTCCGAAACCGCGATGCTGCGCTACCTGAGGCAGCTTGCGGACCGGGACCTGGCGCTCGACCGGACCATGATTCCGCTCGGGTCCTGCACCATGAAGCTGAATGCGACGAGCGAGATGATTCCCATCGCCTGGCCCGGGTTCGCGCGTATCCATCCATTTGCGCCGGCGGCGCAGACCGCCGGTTATCGCGAGCTGATCTCTGACTTGGAGCGCATGTTGTGCGCGATCACCGGCTATGCCGCGGTTTCGTTGCAGCCCAACGCGGGATCGCAGGGCGAGTACGCCGGGATGCTGGTGATCCGCGCCTGGCACCGCTCGCGCGGCGAGGGCCAGCGCAACGTGTGCCTTATTCCTGCTTCGGCCCATGGGACCAATCCCGCCTCGGCACACATGGCCGGAATGCAGGTGGTGGTCGTCGCCTGCGACGCCGGCGGCGATGTCGACCTAGCCGATTTGCGTGCCAAGGCGGAGCAGCACAGCCGCAACCTGGCCGCCATCATGGTGACCTATCCTTCCACGCACGGCGTGTTCGAGGCCGGCATCAGCGAAATCTGCGATATCGTGCACCGTCACGGCGGGGAAGTGTATGTCGACGGCGCCAACCTGAATGCGATGGTCGGCCTGTGCGCACCCGGGCGCTTCGGCGGAGATCTGTCGCATCTGAACCTGCACAAGACCTTCGGTATTCCGCACGGCGGCGGCGGGCCCGGCGTGGGCCCGCTGGCGGTGGCGGCGCATCTCGCTCCGTTCCTGCCGGGGCACCGCGAGCTGCCGGCCGGCGCGCAGAACATCGGCGCCGTGGCGGCCGCGCCTTACGGCAGCGCCGGCATCCTGCCTATCTCCTGGATGTACATCGCCCTGCTCGGGCGCGAGGGCCTCACCGCGGCGAGCGAAGTGGCGATCCTGAATGCCAACTACGTCGCCAGGCGCCTGGCGCCGCACTATCCGGTGCTCTACAGCGGGCCCGGCGGATTGATCGCGCACGAGTGCGTACTCGACCTGCGGCCGCTGAAGGAAACGAGCGGCATCGGCGTCGAAGACGTGGCCAAGCGGCTCATCGACTACGGCTTTCATGCGCCTACCATGTCGTTTCCGGTTGCGGGCACATTGATGGTCGAGCCGACCGAAAGCGAATCCAAGGCCGAACTCGATCGCTTCGTCGGCGCCATGATCGCCATACGCGAAGAAATCCGCGCGGTGGAGGAGGGCAGGCTGGATCGCGAGGACAATCCGCTCAAGCATGCCCCGCACACAGCCGCCATGGTCTCCGCGGACGAGTGGCGGCATGCTTATTCGCGCGAACTCGCCGCCTATCCCGTTCCCGAATTGCGCGCGCACAAGTATTGGCCGCCGGTGGGGCGTGCGGATAACGCCTACGGCGACCGCAATCTGTTCTGCACTTGTTTGCCCGAGTCGGCCGCTTAGCGTTTGCCGTCGGATTTACGCATCTGCGTCTTCCACACGGCGTCGAATACCTGCTGAAACGCCTTCGCCGCGCCGGACAGCGGGCGCTCGACGTTGTGCAGGACGAGCACTTCCACCTTTGCGCTCGGCGCGAGTGGGCGTGCCACCAGGCCCGCGAACGTGCCTCCTGCCACGGTCGGCTCGTCCACGATCGCGACGCCCACACCTGCGCGCGCAAACCAGCAAGCCAGCGGCCCGGAGCGCACCGCCATGTCGAGCTTGAGTCCGCTGAGAGTCTGTTCCAGCGAGCCCAGCGTCCGGGAAATGGAAATGATACGCTGACCCGCGAGATCGGCGCGTCGCACGGACCTGCGCTTCGCCAGCGGATGGTCGGCGGGCATCACGCATACCATGCTGCAGCTGTAGCGTGCGGCGACGGATACTTTGGGATGCGCGGGCGGGGACAGCGCTACCCCCACGTCGGCAGTGCCGTCGAGCAGCTCCCTGATCACGTCGACCGGCGGCACCATGTCCACCTTCAGATTGAGCTGCGGGATGGTGCGGTAGAGCTCGGCGGCGACGAGCGGCACGAGGTGCGTGCCGAGGCTGGCGGTGCCCGCCACCCAGAGATTCGACGCAGTCCGCTTCGCCAGCGATTGCGCAGTAGCGCGTATGCGCTCGACCCCCTTCCACAGCGCCTCGACCTCCGCGTACAGGGCGCGCGCGTCGGGCGTCGGCATGATGCGGCCCTTCACGCGCTCGAACAGGCGCAGACCGGCGCGCCGCTCGGCGACCGCCAGCAGTTTGCTTACCGCCGGCTCGGAAACATTCAGTATCTGCGCCGCGCCGCGCACGGTGCCGGCGTGCATCACGGCGCGGAAGACTTCCATATGGCGCAGGTTCATGCCCATAGAATAACCAAAAGTTAAGCGTCACCCAAGCCTTTTCATTTGACCTGCACAAGGCCGAGGTCCGACAATCAGCGGGTTTCCTGAGGAGGGGGCAGATGAATTCGCGCAGCTGTCTATGGGTCGCCGTCAGGGCAGGCTTATCGAAATGACCATGACCAGACGCAGTTTTGCTGCCGCGCTCGGCCCCATCGCGGCCGCGTGCGACCTCGAGAACTATCCGGGCGAGAACATGGAGCGCCGGGTGGCAGCCGGGGAGTTCGACGCGGCCGGCAAGCGGGTAAGGGTATTCAATCCGCGGGGAACGCCGCCGGCGATAAGGCTGCGGCCGATGGCGCCGCGCCCGCAATCCCTGGCGGGGAAAACCGTCTATTTCGTCGACGTGCGCTTCATGAACGGGGCCGTGTTTCTCGGCGAAATCCAAAAGGTGTTCGTGGAAAAATTTCCCGGCGTCAACACCGAACTCAGGCAGAAACGGGGCGGCTACACCGAGGACGACCCGGAATTGTGGGACGAGATCCAGGCGAACGGCGGACTGATGGTGATGGCCATCGGCCATTGCAGCACCTGCGCGCCCGCCGTCGCGGTGCACTGCATGAACATGGAAGAACGGGGAATTTCCACGGCGCCCCTGGTGACGACCGCCTTCAGCGATCTGGTGCAAGCGGTCGCATTCAAGGCAGGCATGCCGCATCTGCGCTTTACCTTCGTGCCTCACCCGGTCGGCGGCAAGCCGGCCGCCGTGCTCAGGGACTACGTGCTGGGAGCCGATCCGGTGACGCGCCTCCCTGTGATCGACGAAATCGCCGGCGCGCTCACCAGCCCGCTGACCGAGGACCAGCGCAGGACCGGCACGCAGGAGCGGCTGGTGCCGCGATTGCTGGGCGCGGATAGCGAAGATGCCTTGCACGACTTGTTTCTCGACGCCGGCTGGTCGGACGGCTTGCCGGTGGTGCTGCCGACGGAGGAGCGGGTGGCCGCAATGCTCAAAGCAACGAGCCACAGTCCCGACGAAGTCGTCGGCAGGATGCGCCCGACCGAGACGCAGGAGGATTGGAAGTACACGGTCGAGCAGGTCGCCGTGAACGCCGTGATGGCCGGCGCCCGGCCCGAATATTTCCCGGTGATCCTGGCCCTCGCCTCGACCCAGGTCACGGCGCTGCACAGCTCGACCAGTTCGTTCGCGGCGATGGTGGTGGTCAACGGCCCGATTCGCCGCGAATTGCGCATGAATTCCGGATTGGGCGCGCTGGGCCCCTTCAATCGGGCCAACGCTACGATCGGGCGCGCTTACGGATTGCTTTCCAGAAACCTCGGCGGGGGCGCCGTTCCCGGAACGACCTATCTGGGTTCCCAGGGGAATCCCCTCAACTACAGCAACGTCTGCTTCGCCGAAAACGAAGAAAGAAGTCCGTGGGAGCCTTTCCACGTGCAGAAAGGCTTCAAACCCGACGAAAGCGTGGTCAGCGTATTCCGCGGCAGGACTTTCAGCCATCTGCTCGAGGTGCGGGAAAAGACCTGGCGGCAGCAGTTTCTGAATCTGGTGTCGGGATTCACGCCGACACCGCGGACGAACCTCACCCTGCTGATGGAGCCCCTGGCCGCGCGCACGCTCAAGCAGCGCGAGGGCTTTGACACCAAGGAGAAACTGGCGCAATGGTTCCACCAGAATTCGCGCATACCGTCCGAAGTGTATTGGGACTACCAGCTCGTCATCAACTATATCGAGCCCCAGGCAAGAAAAGGCGTCGAGCCCTTCGCTTCCTATCTGAAGCTGCCGCAGGATGCGGCGATGCCACGCTTCGCCGACCCGAAGGCCATCGGCGTGGTGGTGGTGGGCGGGGAGAAAAATGCCTACTGGTTCGCCACCGATTTCGGCTATTTGAAAAGCGCGTCCGTGGACCAGTGGAGATGACCTGGCGATCCGGCGGGCTCGGTTCGGCAGGAACGGCGGAGACATCAGCACATTACATTGCACAATTACGCCAGCGGAGTTCAATCATGATCCAGCTCGTTGCAGCAGACGGCCACAAATTCGACACCTACTTCGCTGATCCCGCCGGGCGTGCCCGCGGCGCCATCGTCGTGGTGCAGGAGATCTTCGGCGTGAACAGCCACATCCGCTCGGTGGCCGACGGCTACGCCGCGGACGGCTACCTCGCGATCGCGCCTGCGCTGTTCGACCGCGTGAAGAAAAACGTCGAACTGGGCTATACGCCCGAGGACATCGCCAAAGGCCGCGAACTGAAAGCCACCTCGCCGACCGAGCCCGCCCTGCTCGACATCGCGGCGGCGGTGCAAGCCGTAGCGAGCGCCGGCAAGGTCGGCATCGTCGGCTACAGCTGGGGCGGATTCCTAGCGTGGATGGCGGCGGCGAAGCTGCCGGGATTCGCCTGCGCAGTGCCTTATTATGGCGGCGGCATTCTCGACAACGCGGACGTCGTGCCGCCCTGCCCGGTGTTGGGCCACTTCGGCGAGCGCGACACCATGATCCCGGTCGAAGGCGTTCGAAAGCTCGCCGCGAAACACAGCGGCCCGCAGATCTACATTTACTCTGCCGGCCATGGCTTCAATTGCGACCAGCGCGGTTCCTTTGATGCTCCTGCGGCAAAGCTGGCGCGCGAGCGCACGCTCGGATTCCTCAGGACGCACGTCGGTTGACCGGCTCGAAACTCAACGAGGGAACGATACCCATGAATAGCGAAGACGCTGGAGCGGCGCGCGAGCGGCGCGTCTCGGCCATCGGCCTCGCGCCGAAGAAATCGAACGGCATGCAGTATCGCCGGGTCGGCAGATCGGGGCTGACGGTGTCGGCCATCGGCGTCGGCTGCTTTGCCTTCGGCGGTTTCCTCGACCCGAAGGCTGCGCAGGCGGTCGTCGATTGCGCGCTCGAACTCGGCATCAATTACTTCGACACTTCCGACAGCTACGGCATAGGCAAATCGGAAGCCTGCCTGGGCCAGTCCCTCGCCGGCAAGCGCCACCACGCGGTGATCGCGACCAAGTTCGGCAATCGCACCGACGACGGACCCAACGACGCCGGCGCGTCGCGCCAGCACATCATCGCGGCCTGCGAAGCGAGCCTGAAGCGGCTGCAGACCGATTACATCGACCTATACCAGGTGCACTGGCCGGACCGGCAGACGCCCATCAGCGAGACGCTGCGCGCACTGGACGACCTGGTGCGCGCAGGCAAAGTCCGTTACCTCGGCGTGTCGAATTTCTTCGAATGGGAGATCTGCGAAGCGCTATCGATCGCGGATAGATACGGACTCACGCCTTTCGTGTCGTCGCAGGATTTCTACAACCTGCTCTACCGCGACATCGAAAAGCGCATGGAGCCGTTCTGCGTCAAGTACGGCATCGGCATGAACTCCTACTTTCCTTTGGCCGGCGGCCTGCTGGCCGGCGCCTATCGGCGCGGCGGGCCGGTGCTGCCCGGCACGCGCCAAGCGACCAGTCCGTCCACGCCGTCGTGGCAGACACACCGCAACTGGGACGTGCAGGAAGCCTTGCTCGCGTTCGCCGAGGCGCGCGGCTGGGCGCTGCCACAAATGGCGCTGGCGTGGCTGCTATCGCGCCCGGCGATGGCGACCACCATTGCCGGCGCCGACAAGCCCGAACACCTGCGCGCCAATATCCGGGCGCTGGAGATCCGCTTCACGCCTGAAGACCTGATCGAAATCGACCGCATCACGCTCATCGACGAAGACCGCACGGTGGCGCCGGTATACCGCACGCTGCGGCCCGAGAAAGTGCATGAATTCGAAGCGATGCAGCGCGCGAGGAAACCGCAATGACGCCCGCAGGGCTTGCCCGCTGCGCCATCCGCGCATCGGCCGTGGATTGCTGGTAGCCTGCAAGGCGCAAGATCGCCTGCCGATCAAGACGGACTCGATCAAACAATAGGAAGAGGAGAAAGCATGAAACGAATTGCCGTCGCCATTTGCGCGCTCTGGTTCGCGCTGCCCGCGTGGGCGCAGACCTTTCCCAAACCAGGGCAGCCGATCCGCGTGCTGGTCGGCTTCGCCGCCGGCGGCACCACCGACATCCAGGCGCGCGTCGTGGCGCCCAGGCTGGCCGAGGTGCTGGGCGTGCCGGTGCTGGTGGAGAACAAGCCGGGTGCGAGCACCATGATCGCCGCGCAGGAGGTCGCGCGCGCGGCGCCCGACGGCCACACCATACTCTATACGGCCAACGGCGCGTTCGTGCAGAACCCGCATACGCTGATCAATGTTCCGTACGATCCGTTTCGCGACTTCACGCCGCTGTCGCTCGGTGCGCGCGGCCCGCAACTGCTGCTGCTGCATGTCTCCGTCCCGGCGACCAACCTCAAGGAACTCGTCGCCTGGGGCAAGGCGAATCCGGGAAAACTGAACATCGCTTCCTTCGGCACCGGAAGCTCAGGACATATCTTTGCCGAAATGCTGATGCGCCAGACCGGACTGGATATGGTCCATATTCCCTACAAGGGGGCCGGCGACGCGGCGAAGGATCTGATCGGCGGCACGGTGCAGCTTATGTTCGACCCGGCGACCTCGGCGCTGAAGAACGCTTCGAGCGGCCGGTTGCGCATCATCGGCGTGGCCGCGGAGACGCGCTCGCGTTTCCTGCCCGACGTTCCGACCATCGATGAACAGGGCTACAAGGGCATGAACCTCACCGGCTGGGTCGGCTGGTACGGGCCGGCCGGAATGGCGCCCGCTACCGTGCAAAAACTGAACGCGGCGCTGGTAAAAGTCCTGAACCTGCCGGAGGTCAAGGAGGCCTTCGATCGCGGCGCCTACGAGGCCGCTTCTTCCACGCCGGAAGAGCTCGCGGCCCTGACCCGGGACTTCTACGAGCGCTGGGGAAAGATCGTGCGCGATCTCGGCATGAAGCCGCAGTGAGTTAGCCGCCTCGAACCAGTCACGACATGAGGATCAGGCAATGAAGACCACGGAACGCGGCGACGAGCGCATTCTCGTCTCGGATATGTTCGAAGTCGATCGATTCGAAGTCGAGCGCACGCGCGGCCCCAGGCTCGATCTCGGTACATACCGCGAGCCGGGGCGCGATATCCCGATTTACCGCAAGTGCGACGTGCTGGTGGTCGGCGGCGGTCCCTCGGGCACCGCGGCCGCAGTCGCCGCAGGGCGGCTTGGCGCAGATGTGATCCTGCTCGAGCGCTACAACCACCTCGGCGGGCTTTCCACCGGAGGTCTGGTGATCTGGATCGACCGCATGACCGACTGGGAGGGCCGGCCGGTCATCCGCGGCTTCGCGGAGGAACTGTTCGAGCGCCTGCCCGCGGACGCGGTGGCAGGGCCCGCGCGCGCGGAGTGGGGTTCGCGCGACCCCGCGCGCGCCGCCTATTGGTCGCACCGCACCGCGTCCTACCATGGCGTGGTCACCTGGTCGCCGACCATCGATCCGGAGCGCCTGAAGCTGCTGTCGCAGGAGCTGGTGCTGGAGAGCAAAGTGCACCTGGTGTTCCACACCTGGGCGGCGACGCCGATCGCCGAGGGCGGCGCGGTGCGCGGCGCGATCTTCGAGTCCAAGGCCGGGCGCTTGGCGATCCTTGCGAAAGTGGTAGTGGACGCGACCGGCGACGGCGACATGTTCGCGCGCGCGGGCGCCGCGTTCGAGTCGAACATCGAGGGCAACGACATCCACCACTGCATGAACACGGCGTGGCTGTTCGGCGGCGTCGACATGGCGCGCTGGCTCGAGTTCAAGTCCGGTCAGCCGGAACAGTTCGCGCAGTTCATGGCGCTTGGGCGCGAGAAGCTGCGCCTGTTCGAGCGGCCGTTCGTGTCCTGGCGCAACGACGTGGCGCTGTTCATGGGACCGCGGCAATCCGGGTTCTCGGCGCTCGACGTCGACGACCAGACCGAGGTCGAGATCCGCTCGCACCGCCTGATGGCCGAACACCTCGATTTCTATCGCGCCAATGCGCCCGGCTTCGACGCCGCGTTCCTGATGCTCTCTGCGCCGCAACTCGGTGTGCGCCACAGCCGGCGCCTCGCAGGCGTCGCCCGGGTGACGCGCGCGCAGTGGCCGACGGCCAAGGTGTTCGACGACGAAATCGGCGTGTCGCCGAGCGTGTCGCCGAAATTCCCAAACATCTCGATTCCCTACGGCAGCCTGGTGCCGGAGACGATCGACGGCTTGCTCGCCTGCGGGCGGCACGTCGCCTGCGACCCGAATTCGCACGGTTTCCTGCGCGA
>JADGRR010000170.1 GCA_017880745.1 Burkholderiales bacterium | reverse complement strand
CCGTCTTCTTGTTCTGGAAATCGACGCCGTCGAGGTGCTCGATCAGCGTGGTGCCGAAATGCCGCCGTCTCTGCTCACCGTCGCCAACGATGTCGATGCCGGCCGACTCCTGCTCGCGCAGCACCAGGCGCACCGCGTCGCGCATTCCTTCGGCGAGGGCCTCGCCCTGCAGCAGCCAGGGAGCCCAGAGTTTCTTCGGCTCGGCCAGCCAAGCGGGCTTGGGCAGGCTGCCGACGATGGTGGTTTGCAATGTGGCGTGACTCATACGTTCTCTCCGGGGCCGACTGAGGCGCCAGTATGCACCAGCTGCCGCGGCTTGGGCACGCGCTGTCCACGGTCCGCCGGTCTTCGGTCCGGCGCCGCCGGGTCGGTCAGGTAGATTCGTCGCGCGGGAATAAATGTCCGCCGGCGCCGGTATTAAGGGTATGCAGCATCGGCTGCGCTCAACCCGAACCGAGGAGAACATGATGCATGAGATCGATCGCAGGGATTTTCTGAAACTGGCGGGACTGGGTGGCGCGGTATTCGCGTCCGGCCTGGCGGGGTGTTCCGCCATGGGCAGCAAGGCGGCACAGGAAGATTTCTACTTCGTCCAGCTCTCCGACACGCACTGGGGATTCAACGGCCCGGTGGTGAACCCGGACGCCAAGGGCACTTTGCCCAAGGCCGTCGCCGCGGTGAACTCGCTGGACCGGCAGCCCGATTTCATCGTGTTTACCGGCGATCTGACGCATACGACCGACGATCCGCAGGAGCGGAGGCGGCGCCTGGCGGAGTTCAAGCAAATCGTCGGCGCGCTGAAGAACCCGAACGTGCGATTCATGCCGGGGGAACACGACGCGTCGCTCGATCGAGGCCAGGCCTGGTCTGAATTCTTCGGTGAGACGCACTACAGCTTCGACCACAAGGGCGTGCACTTCGTTACCGTTGACAATGTGTCCGATCCTGCTGCCCGCATAGGCGAGGCGCAGCTCGCCTGGCTCAAAGCCGACCTGGACCGGCAGGACAAGGACGCGCGCATCGTCGTCTTCACCCACCGGCCGCTGTTCGACCTGTATCCGCAGTGGGACTGGGCGACGCGCGACGGCGCCAGCGCGGTGGAACTGCTCATGCCTTATCGCAACGTCACCGTGTTCTACGGACATATTCACCAGGAACATCACCACATGACGGGCCACATCGCCCACCACTCCGCAAAATCGCTGATATTCCCGCTGCCCGCGCCGGGTTCGGTGCCGAAGCGCGAACCGATCCGGTGGAACCCGGCTGAGCCCTACCGAGGCCTGGGATTCCGCGAGGTCGACGCAGAGCTGCAGCAGGCTCAATATTCGATCACCGAGTTTCCGATCAAGGGGGCGTAGCGATGAATCCAAAGCGACGCCGTTTGCTCGCGGCAGGCGCGGTGTCCGCAATCGCCGGGGCCTCCTTCGCTGCCTGCGTTCTTGCCCAGACGCCCGAGCAGGTCATCCACATTACCGCCAGGAAATTCGCGTTTCTGCCGGGGGAAATCACGCTGAAACAAGGTGTGCCGGTGGTGCTCGAATTCGTGACAGCCGATGTCGTCATGGGATTCAGCGCGCCGGACTTCAAGGCTCGCGCCGACATCATTCCAGGGCAGGTCGCCCGGGTGCGCCTGGTGCCGCAGCAGATCGGCAGTTTCGACTTCGTGTGCGATATTTTTTGCGGCGACGGCCACGAGGGAATGTCCGGCAAGATCCACGTCGTCGCCTGACGCGCACGCTGGCTTGCGGCAGAACGGGATCGTTGCGCGTAACATCACAACATGTGCGATAGGCGCATTATGAGAGCTCGTTGCAGAATGAGGGAATACCCCATCTCGTCTTCCCCTGAGCCGCGGGCCGTTTTGGCGATTCTGAAACGACCTCCAGGCATATGCAACCGCCGCGGCAGGGCTGGCCGTGGCCGCTGAATCCGCGCGCCAGCGTTTCACGCAGGTGTGCATGCCGCATCTGGATGCGGCCTACAACCTGGCGCGCTGGCTCACGCGCAACGAGCACGACGCCGAGGACGTGGTGCAGGACGCGTATCTGCGCGCGTTCCGGTTTTTCGACGGTTTTCGCGGCGACGAAGGCCGCGCCTGGCTGCTCACCATCGTGCGCCATACCTGTTACTCCTGGCTCGAGAAAAACCGTCCCGCCGAGGTCAGCGCGGGCTTCGACGAAGAAGCGCCGGCAGAGGAGCGCGCCGGCTTCGATCCGGACATGATGGTTGCCGAGGGCGGCAACCCCGAGGCGATCGCATTGCAGAACGCGCAGCGGCGCATTCTCAATCAGGCGATCGCGGAGCTGCCGCTCGGTTTCAGGGAAGTGCTGATCCTGCGCGAGCTGGAGGACCTGTCGTACAAGGAAATTGCGCGGGTGATCGACGTGCCCGTGGGCACCGTGATGTCGCGCCTGGCGCGGGCGCGCAAGCTGTTGCGGCAATCGGCGCCGCTGCGCGCCATGAGCGGCCTGCCGGCCGCGGAGGTGAAGCCATGAATTGCAGGGACGCGCTGGATCTGGTCGACGGCTATGTCGACGGCGAACTCGACCTGGTGAAAAGCCTGGAAATCGAGCAGCACCTCGGCGCCTGTCCGGCGTGCAAGGTCCAGTACGATCAGGTGCGCGAGCTCGGCTCGGGCATCCGCGCGCATGCGCTCTACCACGCGGCGCCGAAGGGCTTGCGCGCGCGCGTCGCAGCGGCCTTGCCGCGGGAGCCTGCGTCCAGAATGCGCGCCTGGGGCTGGAGGGGCATGGCCGCGGCGCTGGCCTTGGCAACCTTGCTGGGTCTGGGCTTCGGTCTGACATTGCTGCAGCCCGGCGCCGACGAGCGCCTCGCGCGCGAGGTCGTAGCCGCGCACGTGCGCTCGCTCATGGCCGATCACCTGATGGACGTCGCTTCGTCGGATCAGCACACGGTGAAGCCGTGGATCGCGGGCAAGCTCGATTTCTCGCCGCCGGTGGAGGATCTGGCCGCGCGGGGTTACGCGCTTGCCGGCGGGCGGCTGGATTATCTGGGCGAGCGCGGCGTGATGGCGCTCGTCTACCGGAGGCACGCGCACGTGATCAATCTGTTTGTTTGGCCGCAGGCGTCAGGCGCGGATTCCGGCGTGCGCTCCGACTCGATCCAGGGCTATAACGTGGCGCATTTTACCCGGGCCGGCATGGTGTTCTGGGCCGTGTCGGACCTCAATCCGGAGGAGTTCAAGGCGTTCGTCGGCCTGGTGCGCGACCAGCTTGCCTCCGCGCGCTGAACCGGCTATCGGGTGCGGAGCGCCGCGATTTGACAGCGGCCCGGCAAGTTTCTATCGTTGCGGCGCGGATAACCCAAAGGGAGCGGCGATGAGCATCCAGGCAATGAACCACTTTACGGTACTGGCGCGAGACCTCGATGCGACCAAGGCGTTCTACATCGGACTGCTCGGCCTCACCGACGGGCCGCGCCCACCGTTTGATTTTCCCGGAGCCTGGCTTTACATAGGCGATCAAGCCGTGCTGCACATCATCGCCGGGCGACCCGTGCCCGATCCGCCCGCGGGTGTGCTCGACCACATGGCCTTCAGCGCCAGCGACCTCGGCGGCACCGCGGCGCGGCTGAAGGAGCAGAGAATCGACTATGTGCTGCGCCGCCAGGCCGGCGATGGCCCCTGGCAATTGTTCTGCCACGATCCGAACGGCGCCAAGGTGGAACTCGATTTCTCCGCGGACGAGGCGGCGCCTGCGGCAAGCTGAGCCGCGTGGCGGCGGTTTCCTGCGCATTCGACCAAGGCGGCGCGCGCGCAGCTTGCGCCCGCGTGCCTTTGCCGCGGTCGGGACAGCATCCGCGTTTCGATTAAGATGGCGGCACATTTAACCAGGAGGTGTGATGAGCAAGAGCGTGGATTATTATTTCTCGCCGATTTCGCCCTGGACCTATCTGGGGCACGCGCGTTTTGCCGACATGGCGAAGCGACACGGCGCCGTGGTCAACGTCAAGCCGGCCGATTTCGGCAAGGTGTTTGCGGCGTCCGGCGGCTTGCCGCTGGCCAAGCGCGCGCCGCAGCGGCAGGCCTATCGCATGGTCGAACTCAGGCGCTTCCGCGACCACCTCAAAATGCCGCTCAACCTGCAGCCCAAATTTTTCCCCGCACCGGCGGATCTGGCGGCGCAAACCATCATCGCCGCCGGCCGCGCCGACGGCAGCGATGCGGCGATGCGGCTCGCCGGCGCCGTGCTGCGCGCCTGCTGGACGGAAGAGCGCAATATCGCCGATGCCGAAACCCTGAGCGCGATCTGCAAAGAACAGGGCATGAACGCCGGGCAGCTCGCGGCTGCGGCGCAATCGGACGCGGTGCGGGCCGAGTACGAGGCGAATACGCAGGAGGCCGTGGCGCGCAACGTGTTCGGCGCGCCGAGCTATGTCATCGACGGCGAGATCTTCTGGGGCCAGGACCGGCTCGAGTTCGTCGAGCGCGCGCTCGCCGGATAGTGCCCGCAGCTAGAAGCGGCCGCCGAGCTGGTAGAAGGTGATCTTCGCCAGTTCCAACAACACGTTGCGCGCGGCGTTCTGGTCTTTCCACCACGCCAGCGGCAAAGGGTCGTAGCTGGTTGCGATCACGCGGATGTCCGCTGCGGGCAGGGCATCGGAGAACGTCATCCTGGCGCGGCGCAGATGATAGGGGGAGGTCACGACCAGCAGCCTGGGCGTGCCCGTGCCGAACAGTTCGCGCGCCGCCTGCGCCTCTGCCGCGGTGCTGATCGAGTTCCTGCCGAAGTACTCGATCGCGCTCGCGGGAACGTCCTTCTTCAGCAGCACCTGGCGCACGATTTCCTCCTCGCGCGGAAAGGCGACGCCCGCCTCGTCCAGCAGGCGGTATTGATCCTCGCGCGCGGGAACGCTGAGGTAAATCTTGCGGGCGTACCCTTGGCGGTAGAGGACGGCCGCCTGGAACGGCCGCGTGAAGCTGCCGCCGAGCACCAGGATGGCATCGGCTTGTTGCGGCCGGTCGCCGACGCTGAGCCATTCCCCGGCGTAGTTCAGGCCGGCCGCTGCGCCGATGGCGGTAGCGAGAAACACGACCAGCAGAAATAGCCCGCATTTTTTGGCACAATGCATGATGATGAGCAAGTCGAATTGGACAAGGCCGCAGTTTGCGCATGAGCAGGAAAAATGACAAGAACTAAAAGCTGGTTCGCACTGCGCCGCTCGAGCGTCGAGGTAAGCGAGGAAGACGGCGTGCGCTCGCTGCACCTGGGCGGCGACGCCATCCAGAGCTCGATCCGGCTCGACCGGCCGGACGAGCTGGCGCTCGACTACACGCGCGCGATGATGGCGTTTCTGCTGTTTCAGCCGGTGCCACGCGAAGTGCTGATGATCGGTTTGGGCGGCGGCTCGATGGCGCGCTATATCCACCAGCGCATGCCGGGGACGCGCACCACGGTGGTGGAGATCAATGCTAAGGTGCTGGCGGCGGCGCGCAGCCTGTTCCATTTTCCGGCGGATGATGCGCGCCTGAAAGTCGAAATCGCCTGCGGCGCCGATTACGTCGCGGACCATGCCGAATCGGCCGACGTGGTGCTGGTGGACGGCTTCGACGACGGCAAGCAGCCAAGCGTGCTATGCACCCAGGCGTTCTATGATGCGGCCTACGCCGCGCTGCGGCCGGGCGGCGTGATGGCGGTCAATTTCATGGCGGAAGAAAAGAAACTCGATGCGTATCTGCAGCGCATAGAGAAGAGCTTCGACGGCCACGTGGCCTGCCTCACCGCGGCCGACCGGGTCAATATCATCGCCTTCGCCTTCAAGCGCCACCCGCGACAGCTTGCCTGGGCGGAACTGCAAAAGCGCGCGCGGCAGTTGAAAAAAATCCACGATCTGCCGCTCGAGGATTTCATCGCGGGCTTGAAGAAAATGAACCCGCATACGCAGGCAGCTTTGAAGCTGCGCGCGGCCGCCGCCGATTGAGATTCGCCCGGCGGGAGTTCGTTGCGGCCGTAGTTTTGCATGGAGGAATAGCCATGGCAACTTCCGTTAAACATTCGTCGCGAGCAAACCCGGACAAGGTCCTCGACCCGGTGGTCGCGGCCTGGTCGGAGCTGAAGAATTACCTCGAACGTCGCAGCAAGGAACTCAGCGAGGAGGTTCGCAATTACCCGACGCCGATCGCGCGCTGTGACGAACAGCTCACCAAGCTGATCGAGCAGCGCGCAGGCGCGATCGATCAACTGAAACTGCTGCTTGACGCTGCGCCGGCGCGATCCAGCCAAGCCGACGGCCGCGGGCTGGCGGCGCTCGAGACATATCTCATGCGTTCGCGGGCCTTCCCGGACGACGAGCTTGAGACCGCCCTGCGTTCTCGTTTGAGCGCGGCACTTTCCGGACTGCGCGGCAAGGCCTGAGCGAAATCGCGCCCATGCAGCCCGGATCCGGTGCGCGGCCGATGCCCGACCTCATGACCGAGCGCAACGCCTGGAACCGCTGCCGCTACGTCCGGCAGACACAGGGCGGACACTACGAGAGCT
>JADGRR010000169.1 GCA_017880745.1 Burkholderiales bacterium | reverse complement strand
CATTGCCGGCATGCTGTGGAGCATCAACAGCTCTACCCATGCCATGGGCTGGGGCTGGCTTGCCCTGTGGGGCTGTGCGCTCGGAGTGGCGCTGATGTCGCTCGCGCCGTTCATCGGCCGCGGCGAACCCATCATGGCGAATTACATCCCGGTACTGAGCGACCCGATCTTTATCTCCGGGCTCCTCGTGTTCGGCGCCGGTTTCGCCGCGCTGGTGCTGCGCAGCCTCGTGCTGGCGCCGGTCCTGGGCCTTAGTTTCAACGGCGGCGGTGCCCTGCGCTTCGGCCTGAATGCGGCTGCCGTTTCCGCCGCCGTGGCAATATTGGCGTTCGCCTGGTCCTATGCCGCGGTCCCGGCATCGCTGGGCGGCAGGGCGTATTACGAAATCCTGTTCTGGGGTGGCGGCCACGCGCTGCAATTCACCTGGACCCTGCTGATGCTGGTGGCGTGGATCTGGCTCATCAGCGCCTGCGGCGCGCGCGTGCCGCTGAGTCCGCGCGTGGCACTGCTGATGTTCCTGCTGGCCCTCGCCTGCGTATTCGTCACCCCCTACGCCTATCTGGCGTATGGCGTCGCCTCGGTCGAACACCGCAATCTGTTGACCTGGGCCATGCGTTTTGGCGGCGGGCTGGCGATCCTGCCGATGAGCCTGGCGGTGCTGGTGGCACTGCGCCCGGCGTCGGAGTTGCGCGAGGACGCAAGGCCGCTGCGCGCGGCGCTCATTTCCTCGGTGGTATTGTTCGCAGTCGGCGGCGTAATCGGCATCGTCATCAGCGGCAGCAACGTCAAGATTCCCGCCCATTACCACGGTTCCATCGTTGGCGTGACGCTCGCCCTGATGGGACTGGTCTACCACCTGCTGCCGCAACTAGGCTATGCCGCGCCCGCCGGCAGGCTGGCCACCTGGCAGCCCGTCCTCTACGGCGCGGGACAATTGATGCACATCACCGGCCTGGTATGGTCGGGCGGCTACGGCGTGCAGCGCAAGGTGGGCGGCGCCGAGCAGGTGCTCAGGAGCAGCGGCGAAATCGCCGGGATGGGCCTGATGGGATTGGGTGGACTCATCGCCATCATCGGCGGCCTGCTTTTCGTGGTCGTGGTGATCCGCGCGGTGCGCGATGGAAAAAGAGCAACCGAGCGATGATCAAACGCCTGCAGCGCGGCATGCGGTGGCTGTTCATGCGCGTCGAGGCGCTGTTCAATGCTGCTTTCGGCGACCGGCTCAATCCGCTCTATCACCTCGGTGCCATCAGCTTCTTCCTGTTCTGGATCGTCGCCATCAGCGGGCTTTACCTTTACGTCTTCTTCAAGACCGGCGTAGCCGACGCCTATGCATCGGTTCAAGCCCTGACCGAGGGTCAATGGTATGCCGGCGGCATCATGCGCAGCGTTCATCGCTACGCCTCCGACGCCATGGTGCTGACCATGCTCGTGCATCTGCTGCGCCACTTTGCCTTCGACCGGTTTCGCGGCTTTCGCTGGTTCTCATGGATGACCGGCGTGATGCTCATCTGGCTGGTCTATGTTTCCGGAATCAACGGCTATATGCTTCCCTGGGACAGCCTGGCGCAATTCGTGGTCGTCGCCAGCTTCGAATGGCTCGACTGGCTGCCGATATTCGACGGCGCCCTGATCCGCAACTTCATCTATCAGTCGAGCGTCAATGACCGCTTCTTCTCGCTGCTTTCCTTCATTCACATCGGCCTGCCCCTGCTGGTGCTGCTGCTGATGTGGATCCATGTGCAGCGCGTACCCAAGGCGAGTACCAATCCGCCGCGGCCGATCATGGGCAGCCTGCTGCTCACCCTGCTCGCCCTGGCGCTGGTCGAGCCGGCGCTGAGCCAGGGCGGCGCGGCGGATTTCGGCGCGGTTCCAGGCAAGCTTGCGTTCGACTGGTTCTACCTGACGGTATTTCCGCTGCTGTATATCTGGCCGCTGGGCCGAATCTGGCTGCTGCTCTTCGCGGCGACCGCATTCTTCGCCGCCCTGCCCTGGCTGCCGCCGAAATTCCGCCACGGCGCAAAGCGCGAATTCCAGATGCGGGTACACCCCGACAACCGCAATGTCGCCATACGCGCGGGCGAGACCGTTCTCGAAGCAGGCCTGCGCGCCGGGATTGGACTGCCGTTCGAATGCCGCAACGGCGCCTGCGGCAAATGCAAATGCACCCTCCTCCACGGCAGCGTCGACTACGGAGACTATCAAGCGAACGCGCTGACCGAGGCCGAGAAAGCGCTGGGCAAAGCGCTCATGTGCTGCGCCGTTCCGCGATCCGACCTGGAGATCGAATACGAGGCCGGCGACGCGGCCGCGGCGGCAACCGTGCAGACTTATATCGGACGCGTGCACAGCATGGAGCGCCTGTCCGACGAGGTCATGCGGCTCCTGGTTTCATTGCCTGCAGGCGAGACCCTGCGCTTCGTCGCCGGCCAGTACATCAATATCCTGCTCGCGGACGGACAACGGCGTGCTTTCTCGTTCGCCAATCCGCCGCATCAAAGCGAGTACATCGAATTGCATGTCCGCCTGATCGCCGGAGGCCGGTTCACGACTTACGTATTCAATCAAATGAAAGTCGGCGACGATTTGCGCTTCGAAGGTCCGCTGGGCTCGTTCTACCTGCGCGACAGCGAACGGCCGATTATTTTCGTCGCCGGCGCAACCGGCTTTGCGCCGATCAAAAGCATAGTCGAGGACGCGTTTCATCGAGGCATGCGCCGGCCGATGCTGCTGTATTGGGGGGTGCGACGGCCGAAGGATCTCTACCTGATGAAACTCGCTCAGCGCTGGCAGCGGGAACACGACAATTTCAAGTTCGTGCCGGTGCTGTCGGAGCACAAACCGGAAGATCAATGGCAGGGCCGCAGCGGACTCGTGCATGAGGCCATTCTGAGTGACTTTCCAGATCTTAACGGCTACGAAGTCTATGTTTGCGGCTCGGCGAAAATGGTGGACACCGCATTCCCCGCCTTCCTCGAACGCGGGCTCTCCGAAGAGTATTGCTTCTCCGACGCCTTCTTGCCAGCGGGTGGCTGATCGATGCGAATCGCGACAATCGCGCCCGGCATGCCAATCACGCGGCGTGCCCTGACAAACCGCTCCACGGAGAATTCACCGAAGTGAAACCCGGACCCATGCGCTGGTTGGTGCTGGCGGCGCTGCTGCTGATGCTGGTCCTCACCACGACCAGCGCCTATATCCGCCTTTCGCAGGCCGGGTTGGGCTGCGCCGACTGGCCTGCCTGCTACGGCCGCGCGCGACTGCCAGAAGCGGGGCAATTGTTACCCGAGCACGCTCCCCTGTTCTGGGCGCACGCTCTGCACCGACTCGCGGCGAGCTCGGTCGGGCTGCTGCTGGTGCTGATTGTTTTCCTTGGCCGGGATCAATTGCAGGGGAGCGGAGCGCGCCTTGCCGCGTGGACGGTACTGGCGCTGGCGGGCGTGCTCGCTGTGCTCGGGATGGTCACGCCTTCCAACCTGCCCGCAGTGACGCTCGGCAACCTGCTTGGCGGAATGACCATGATCGCGCTGCTGTGGTGGCTGCACCAGCGCGGGCGTGGCGCCTCCGCCGGTGCCGGCCGCATGCTGCTCTGGCTCGCGTTTGGGGCAATGGCGCTGCAGATCGCGCTCGGCGGCATGATCGGCGCGCGCCAGGCGGCGCTCGCCTGCGTAACGCTGCCAGCGTGCACCGGCGGATGGTGGCCCGAGTCGACCGACTGGCGCCTGTTCAACCCATTCTTCGGCTTGCCCGCGTCGGACACGGCCTCCACTGCGCTCGCTCCGCTGGCGATGGCGCATCGATACGGCGCACTTCTGGTGGCGGCGATTCTGTGCGCACTGGGAATTCGGGCAATTCGGCGCGGGGCCCGCACGGCAGCCCTCGGCTGGGCGCTGCTCGGTATGCTGGGTCTGCAACTGTTGTTGGGAGCGGCTATGGTGCTTGCGAATTTCCTGTTGCCACTCGCACTGATGCACAATCTGTGTGCAGCACTGCTGCTTGGTGCAACCATCAGTCTGCTATGGCGGGATGCGCCCGCCAAGGAGCAAGTGTGAAAATCGTCGATGCGCGCGGTCTGCACTCGCCCGAGCCGTTCGAACGCGTAGTGGATGCATTGAGCGAACTAGCCTTGGGCGATCAGCTAAAACTGATCATCAACCAGGAGCCGCGTCCGCTGTATCGCTTTCTCGAAAGCAATCGCTACGCCTACAAGGCGGAATCGTTCCCCGACGGGCGTTTCGAGATCATCATCTGGGAGTTGCCCGCCGCGTAACGCTCAGTTCGAGGCCCGCAGCCTGGCGACATCCGGAATGTGGATCGCGCGCCCATGCACTTCGATCAAACCACGCGCGGTAAGATCGTGCAGAATGCGCGAGAAGTGTTCCTGGGTCAGGCTGAGGCGCGAAGCAATTACGCCTTTGGTTGCCGGCAGGGTCACTTCGAGCGCAGGTGCCGGCACATGGCTTTCGTCGCTGTCGCGCAGAAGATAACCGATGACGCGTTGCGTGCCGGAATGCAGCGAATCGCTTTCGAGGTCGCTCATCAAGCCGTGCAGCCGGCTCGACAGCCCGGCGATGATGCGGCGCACGAATCTCGGATCGCGCTCCAGTTCCTGGAATACGATTTCCCTGGGAATGTATAACAGCAGGGAATCCGCCAGCGTCTGCGCCGTCACCACATGCGGGCGTTCCATGAACATAACCGCCTCGCCGAAGCTTTGCCCCGGGCCGATCAGGTCCACCACTTTTTCATCACCGCGCGGCGACGTAAACGCAAGCTTCACCTGGCCGTAAACGATCATATGAAAGCCCAGCGCAGGGTCGCCGCGGCGAAACAGGACTTCACCGCGCGCTGCCCGCTGCTCGCGAGTGTTCACGGCGATGCGGTCGAGTTCGTCGCTCGCGAGTTCCTTGAACAAAGGCAAGTTGGCGAGGAACGTCTGTACCTTGATCGGAGCGTTGAGCAAGACCGACCCCTTTGCGGGATGTTGTTTTGTCGCGATTTCCGGGCGCTCGCCGATTCTCCTGCTATTTCGCACCGGTGGCAATGGCGGGCCGGTCAATGGCGGCTGCCAACGGGGCCGGAGCCGGGTTGTTGCGCTTTATCGCCTTAAACGCGAGCAGCGCGATCAGGATCCAGACGACGCTGCGCAAAGTCATCGCCCACGCGGTGCGCGCTTCGAAGGCGCCGCCCGCAGCCACGTGGATGCCGAATGCGCCGAACACCAGCACGGTTGCCGCAGCGATCGCGATTGCAAGCTTCGCCGACCAGCCGCGCCGCATCCACATCCCGGCGCCTGCCGCCACATAGGCAAAGCCCGCGAGGAAATTGAACCAGAGCACGAAGCCGACCACATTGCCGGCCGTCTGCGCGCCGTCGCCGAAGAGTACGCTGCCGCCGGCGCGGATCGTCGCCGCACCGAACACCGCCGCCACGATCGCGACCGCCCGCATGAACCAGGTAAGGTAATTCGTTGAAGTCCGCATGTTTTTTTCCTTTCAAGAGTCCAAAGGCCTGCCGTTGTTGGCCAGGCCGCGCAGGACCGCTGCGATCGTGCCCAGGACAAAGGCAAGCAAGGCGATGCCGTTGAGCGCTCCGCCCCAGGCCCGCCATTGTGGCAACATCATCCAATCGCCGGTCAGACGTATCAACAATGAGAGGTGCAGGAGCGCAAGCGGCAGGTAGAAATACGGCGTATAGGGAACAGCCACGCGCAGCACTGCCGGCAGGATGATGGGCGCGTGGCCGAATACCATCGAGAACACGAATCCCAGGAGCACCGCGTGCAGCGCCGCGTCATAGGATGCGCCGCCATAATCGAGCCCGCCTGAGACAAGAATGGTGAGTCCGGACAGCGCGAGCCAGACGTAACCCGTGAGCAGGCATACGGCGATGAAGCGCGGCAGGCCCCTGCCCTTCACCGTGCGCCGCGCCACGTCCTGGCGCATGAGCCACAAAGACAGCATGAGCAGCCCCGCGCCCAGCAGCAGCGTCCCTGCTGTCCAGGCGAACGTCGACACACCGATCCCGCCCAGCAGCATTACGAGCGACGCGATGAACACGCGCCGCGCGACGGCAGAAGGCGGCAGGACGCGCGACAGCTCCAGGCGCTCCCCGGCGATGGTGAGTACCAGAAAAGCAATCCAATACGGAACGGCGACGTAAATGGGTCGCCCCGCCAGCCACAGCAGATTTCCCAGCAGCCAGCACAGGGCCCCGATCGCGAGCGTCAGCGTGAACAACGCGCGCTGGCGGCGGAAAAACGATACCGAGACAGCGGCCATTACGGCACTGCCCATCGCGACGAGGATGGGAGCGGCGGCGAACGGTGCGCCGAGGATTCCCGCCACGGCGCGTTCGAGGCTGATCACGGTGCCAAAGAAACCGCTCGCCATGAGCGGCCCATGCAGCACTGCAAGTTCCGCGACCGGGGGCGGGAACGGCCAGCCCAGACGCGCCAGCCCTGCCGCCACGCCCAGGAACAAGGACACAAATGCGAGCATGAGCA
>JADGRR010000168.1 GCA_017880745.1 Burkholderiales bacterium | reverse complement strand
GACCTGGTCGAGCCCGATTTACGTTTTTCGCCGAGTCTCTTTTTCATAACCATCAGGACGCACCATGAATCTGGACCGAGTCACCTCAGGCCGCGACGTGCCCAACGACGTCAACGTGATCATCGAAATCCCGATGAACGCCGATCCGATCAAATACGAGGTCGACAAGGAAACCGGCGCGGTATTCGTCGATCGCTTCATGTCCACCGCGATGCATTACCCGTGCAACTACGGCTATATCCCGCACACCATTTCGGATGACGGCGATCCGGTGGACGTGCTGGTGCTGAGCCCCGTTCCCGTCATCACCGGGGTAGTGGTGCGCTGCCGGCCGATAGGCATGCTTAAAATGGAGGACGAGGCGGGCGGCGATGCCAAGCTGCTGGCGGTGCCGGTGGACAAACTTTCCAGTCTCTACCGCGCGATCAAGTCGCCGCGCGACCTGCCCGAATTGACGACCGCCCAAATCTCGCATTTCTTCCAGCACTACAAGGATCTCGAGCCGGGAAAATGGGTGAAGGTGGAGGGCTGGTTCGGCGCGGAAGAGGCGAAGAAGGAAATCCTTGCCGGCGTGGCGCGCTACCGGAAGGCGAAGAAGAAGCCGAAATTTTAGTCTGTGGGCATGCCTTTGTACGGCGAGTGCTCGTTCAGCTCATCTACATAGCGCTCGATGCCCTGCTGTTCGCGCTCGAGAAAGCGCTCCACCGCATCGGAAAACTCGGGGTGCGCGAGCCAGTGCGCCGATAGCGTTTTCACCGGCAGGAAGCCGCGCGCGAGCTTGTGCTCACCCTGGGCGCCGCCTTCGAACACCTTGATATTCTGCTCGATGCAGAATTCCAGCGCCTGGTAGTAGCAGGTTTCGAAATGCAGGCAGGGCAGGTATTGCAGCGCGCCCCAGTAGCGGCCGTAGAGGGTATGGTGCGAATACAGATTGAGCGCACTGGCAACGGGCTTGCCCTCGAGTTCGGCCACGATCAGCAGCACGTGCTGCGGCATGGTTTGCCCCAGGCGCTGGAAGAATTCCAGGTTGAGGTAGGGCGTGGAGTGGTGCGCGCGGTAGGTGCGGTTGTAGCAGCGCGCGAACAAGGCCCAGTCGCTCTCCCTGATCTCGTCGCCGCGCAGGCGGCGGAAGCGCACGCCCGCATCGCGCACTTTGCGCCGCTCCTGTTTGATCTTCTTGCGCTTGTCGTGCGACAACTGCGACAGGAACGCGTCGAATGAGCCGTAACCCGGATTGGTCCAGTGGAATTGGACGCTCGAGCGCAACATCATGCCGGCGGCCTGCATCAGAACGGCTTCCTGCGGCTGCGGGAACAAGACGTGAAGCGACGAGGCATTCTGCGCGAGCGCAAGCGCCGAGCGCACCAGCGCCGCGCGGTCGGCGTCGGTGGCGGCCAGAAGGCGCGGTCCCGAGACCGGCGAGAACGGGATGGCGGCCAGCAGCTTGGGATAATACGCGAGGCCGTGGCGTTGATAGGCATCGGCCCAGGCCCAGTCGAACACATATTCGCCATAGGAGTGCGACTTGAGATACAACGGCATCGCCGCCCTGAGGCGGGGCGACGCCAATCCGCTCGCGCCATTGGGCGCGGCTTCGTTCCATAGCGTCAGGAATTGCGGCAGCCAGCCGCTGTCGGCAGTCGCGCATCCGCTCTGATGCAACGCGTGAAAGAACTCATGCGACAGCATGGGATGGCCGCCCGCGAGCCGGTTCCAGTCGGAGGGCTCGACCACAGACAGATCATCGAGCACGCGTGCGTGAATTTCGGGCAATTACCAGGCTCCTGATATCTGGCGCGGCAAGGCGGCGGTAGCGTTGAACCTATACTGTGGCTGCGATTTCATTCGCGAATTCCGGGTGATTATTGGCGAAGGGTCGGCGCGCTGCAAGCGGTATAATTTGGCGATGAGCAATTTGGTCAAAATCGCCGTTGCGCAAATGAACTGCGTGCTCGGCGACCTGTCGGGCAACAGCGCCAAAATTCTCGATTGCGCCACCCGCGCCAAAGCCGCCGGCGCGCAGGTCCTGCTCACTCCCGAACTGTCCCTGTGCGGCTATCCGCCTGAAGACCTGCTGCTGCGCGACGGCTTTTTTCGCGATTGCGCGGCCGCGCTCGATGAGCTCGCGGCAGCGTTGCCGGCAATCAGGGTTATCGTCGGCCATCCGCAGCTCGCCAACGGCAGGCGCTATAACGCCGCCTCGGTGCTGCAGGACGGCAGGATCGAGGCGACCTATCGCAAGCGCAACCTGCCCAACTACACGGTGTTCGACGAGGAGCGTTATTTCGAGCCTGGCAGCGAGCCGGTGGTGTTCGAGGTGAACGGCGTGCGCCTCGGCATCAATATTTGCGAGGATCTCTGGGGCGAGCAGGGCCCGGTCGAAGCCGGCGCCAGCGCCGAGCAGCACGCCGCTGCAGCGGGGCCCCAGCGCAAGGTGTGGCGCGCGGATGCGCCGCGGCTGGCGCGCGCCGCGGGGGCCCAGGTGCTGCTGGTGCTGAACGCTTCGCCCTATCACACCCGCCAGCATGACTCGCGTCTGGCGGTAGCGCGCAATCGTGCCGCCGAGACCGGACTGGCCATCGTGTATGCAAACCTGGTCGGCGGCCAGGACGAACTCGTGTTCGACGGCGCGTCCTTCGCGCTCGATGCGCGCGGAGAGGCGACCCACCAATTGCCGTTTTTCGAGGAAGCCCTGGACTATATCGACATCGTCAACGGCGTGCCGCAGGCAGGCAACCGCGCTCAGGCCTTGTCTTTGGAGGCTGCCGTGTACCGCGCGCTTTGCCTTGGCGTGCGCGATTACCTGGGCAAGAACGGTTTTCCCGGCGCAATTCTCGGATTGTCGGGCGGCATCGACTCGGCGCTGACGCTGGCGATCGCCTGCGATGCGCTCGGCGCCGACAAGGTGCGCGCGGTGATGATGCCCTCGCAATACACCGCCGACATCAGCTGGCTCGATTCGCGTGACATGGTCAAGCGCTTGGGTGTGCGCTACGACGAAATTCCGATCAGGCCGGTGTTCGACGCTTTCCTCGCCGCGCTCGAGGGCGAGTTCAAGGGACGGCCGGTGGATGCGACCGAGGAAAACCTGCAGGCGCGCATCCGCGGCACGTTGCTGATGGCGCTGTCGAACAAATTCGGCTCCATTGTCCTCACCACGGGGAACAAGTCGGAGATGGCGGTGGGCTATTCCACGCTCTACGGCGACATGGCGGGCGGCTTTGCCGCGATCAAGGACGTGGCGAAGACCCTGGTCTACCGACTTTCCGAATATCGCAACAGCCTGGGCGAAGTGATTCCGCGGCGCATCATCGAGCGCGCACCCTCGGCCGAACTGCGCCCCGACCAGACCGACCAGGACAGCCTGCCGCCGTACGCGGTGCTCGATGCCATCATGTCCGCCTATATGGAGCAGAACCTGAGCCCCGCCGACATCGTTGCGGGCGGCCAGCGCGAGGAGGACGTCCAGCGGGTGGTCGGGCTGATCAAGAGAAACGAGTACAAGCGCCGCCAGGCGCCGGTAGGCATACGCATCACCCAGCGCGGTTTCGGCAAGGATTGGCGCTATCCGATTACCTCCAGGTATCGGGAGAAGTTCGGGGGATAGGATTTGATTGCAGGATGAAGGAATAGATCGCCCGCATGGCCGCCTAGGTCAGGCGCCATATCAGCAAGTCTGAAACGGCGTCAAAGTCCGTCTCATCGCGCTTTTTGTTGATATACTTCTTCCCCCAACTGCGACACGGGAGAGTCTGCCATGAAAAAAATAGACGCTGTAGTAAAACCGTTCAAGCTCGACGAGGTGCGCGAAGCCTTGTCGGAGATCGGGGTGAGCGGACTGACCGTGACCGAGGTCAAGGGATTTGGCCGGCAGAAAGGCCATACCGAACTTTATCGCGGCGCCGAGTACGTGGTGGATTTTCTGCCCAAGGTGAAAATCGAGATCGTCGTCGCCGACGATATCCTAGAGCAGGCGATCGAGGCGATCATCAAGGCCGCGCGCACGGGCAAGATCGGCGACGGCAAGATTTTCGTTACTTCGGTCGAGCAGGTGGTGCGCATCCGCACCGGCGAAACCAACGAAGCGGCAATTTAGATTTAATTCCTCCCCCTTTTATACGTGGCGACTTGAATCGCGCTCCCCGTTGTTGCAGAGTTGCGATATTGCGCGGACGAGAAGCCGTCCGCGCGGATCGTCGATTGCGTACGGATGATGAACCCCATCCGTACGCAATCGACGATCTTGTATAAAAGCCACCCCCAAACCGCCCTTGCTTTTATCCATAACCGTGTTTTTGGTACGGATGGTTTCTATCCGTACCAAAAACACGGTTGGCGCGCGCGAGCGCGCAAATCCGTTAGTGGCTCACCCCTTCAGCAACACCACCAGCGCTCCACTGCCGCCATCCACCGGCCGTGCCTGGCAATAGGCCAGTACTTCCTCGCGCTGGGTCAGCCAGTGTTTCACCTTCGTCTTCAGCACCGGCTCCCGGTTCTTCGAGCCCAGCCCCTTGCCGTGGATTACGCGCACGCAGCGCACGCCGCGCTTGACGCAGCCTGCAAGGAATTCGGCCAGCGCCTCGCGCGCCTGGTGACGGTCCAGGCCGTGCAGATCGAGCTGGTGTTGGATCACCCAGGCGCCGCTCCGGAGCTTGCGCAGCACCTGGCGCGAAAGCCCCGGGCGCAGGAAATTCGGTTCGTCACCGGTATCGAGCCAGTCTTCCGCAGTCCATTCGGCAGCGAGACTTTCCCGTAGCGCTTCCTGCTCGTCCAGGTGCGACTGCACCGGGTACGGCGGAGGCGCTTGCTTTTTGCGCAGCGCCTTGCCGTAATGCGGCAGCGGTTTGGCGTCGCGAACGGCCTCCTGGAATAGCGACCGGTCGTCATCCGTGAGCAGAGGGTGTTTGACCATAATGCCAGGTGCAGCAGGCGGGATTGAAAGCGCAGTCGTGGGTCTAGCTCTCTGCACTTGTACCCTCGCGTTACTCCAGGCCGTCCAGATATTTTTCCGCGTCAAGCGCGGCCATGCAGCCCGAGCCGGCGCTGGTCACGGCTTGGCGATAAACGTGGTCCTGCACGTCGCCCGAGGCGAATACGCCGGGTGCGCTGGTGGCGGTCGCATTGCCCTCGTGACCGCCGCGGGTGAGTATGTAGCCGTTCTTCATTTCGAGCTGCCCTTCGAAGATCTGCGTATTGGGCGTGTGGCCGATGGCGATGAACAATCCATGAACCTTGAGTTCCTCGGTGCCGCCGCTGTTGACGTCCCTGATGCGTATTCCGGTGACGCCCGATTGGTCCCCCAGCACCTCGTCGAGCACGCTCGACCACTTGATGCTGACATTGCCGCTCCTGGACTTGGCCAGCAGTTTGTCGATCATGATTTTCTCGGCGCGGAACTTGTCGCGGCGGTGGATCACGGCGACATGACGCGCGATGTTGGACAGATACAGCGCTTCCTCGACTGCGGTATTGCCGCCGCCGACCACGGCCACGTCCTGGTTCTTGTAGAAGAAACCGTCGCAGGTGGCGCAGGCCGATACGCCCTTGCCCATGAATTTCGTTTCCGATTCCATGCCCAGGTATCGGGCCGAGGCGCCGGTGGCGATGATCAGCGCGTCGCAGGTATAGGTGCCGCTGTCGCCCTCCAGCGCGATCGGCTTTTGCCGCAACCTGACTGTATGAATCTGATCGAATACGATTTCCGTCTCGAAACGCTCGGCGTGCTTTTGGAAGCGCTCCATGAGTGCGGGGCCTTGCACGCCGGCGAAATCGGCGGGCCAGTTGTCGACATCGGTGGTGGTCATGAGCTGGCCGCCCGGGGCGAGGCCGGTAAGCAGCACAGGTCTCAGATTGGCGCGCGCGGCATAGACTGCCGCCGAATAACCGGCGGGGCCGGAACCGAGGATTAGCAGGCGGGAGTGCTTGGACATGTTGATTGTATTGAAGTTGGATACAATTAAACAGGAAGGGGTATGCCGGCGTCCCGGCGAACAAATCAAATTATACCGTTCCAGCCCGGTTGCACGTGGGAGAAGATTGCCAGCGTGCTGCGCGAGCTTCTCCCGACCAATCGTTTTCCGGAAATTTGCGGATTAGGCTGAGCTCCGAAGCATGGCACGCAGAAGATGGCAATTCCGGCACGCAGCAGAGCGGCCTGTTCCGCCTGGGCTTGGGCTATGAGAATTCGAATCTGTGTAACCGCGATCATGTGTTGAGCGCCCCCATGGAGGCTTTGGCGGCGGCTCGTATTTATCGAGGACGGATTCGACCAAGGCTGCGGCATTCATTCAGCCGCTGTCGCCGCGGAGCTTCTCAGCCTTGCGCCGCGGCGCATGGCCATGTGGGGCGCCGGACGCCTGTTCGACTCCCTGGTGACGTACGGACACTTCGATGCGTCCATGCTGACATTGCTGGTCGACAAGCATCTGAAGGCCCATGTCGGCGAACGCCATGGCTGCACGCTGACCGGCCCCGAGGGCCTTGCGGAGTCCAGGCCCGGCGTCGTCGTCGTCATGTCG
>JADGRR010000167.1 GCA_017880745.1 Burkholderiales bacterium | reverse complement strand
CATCGCGCTGCGCCACCGCCCGTTGCGGTCTATCTGCGCAGCCTGCGACTCCTGATCTGATTCCTTCTGCGGTTCGGCGCGCCGGCGCGTTACGGCCGCGTGCGCGTGCGGCGCTGGCTGTCGGGGCCCTTGTCCGCCCAGCGTACGATACGGAAACGCCCGTTTCCCGGGTAATCGATTTCGCGACACTGAAAGGAGGTTCAAATGCGCATCATTGCATTCGCCATTGCCCTGTATGCGACGGCATTGGCGACGCCTGTCTGCGCGCAGAACGCCGATGCGGCGTCCGCCGACGCGCGCGGAGGAACGGACGCTGCCGGACTGCGGCTGCGGCAACTGCTCGCCGAGGCGCCGCGGCTCGCACCGGGCATGTCGCAGGACGCAGTGGTCCCCGCCGTGGCGCCGGCCCTCGGTGCGCTTGTCGCCGAGGCGCTGCGGAACAATCCCGAGTTGCGCGCGGCGGCGAAAGAGACCGAAGCCGCCAATCAGCGCGTGCGTCCTGCGGGAGCGCTGGAGGACCCGATGCTGGAAGCAGGCTTGCTCAACGTCCCGATACAGTCCGGGCGGCTCAACCAAGAGGACATGACGATGAAAATGCTCGGGCTGTCGCAGAAGCTGCCCTATCCGGGCAAACGCGCATTGCGCGAACAAGTGGCGGCAAAGGATGCGGAAACGCTCAAGTTCGGTCTGCGTGAAACCACCAACCGCGTGGTACGCGACGTCAAGCTGGCTTATTTCGACCTCGCCCTGGTCGGCGAGACCGTGCGCCAGCTGCAAAGCAACCGGCTGGTGCTGGAGCAATTCCTGCGCATCACCGAGGGCCGTTACACCACCGGCCAGGCGGCGCAGGCCGATGTGCTGAAAGCGCAGACGCAGCTTGGCCGGATGAGCGAGGAGCTGCTGCGGATGGAGCGCGAGCGCCCGGTGATGGAAGCCGAGTTGTTGCGCCTGCTCGGACGGCGCGAAAACGCCGCGCCCATCGCCGCGGAGCTGCCGGGGATAGGGGATGCAGCGTTAAGCGTCGATGCGTTGCAGCAGGCGGCGCTGCGCGAGCGCCCGCAATTGCTGGGCCTGCAAAGCGCGATCGACCGCAGCGCGAAGACGCTTGAGCTCGCGCGCAAGGAATCCCAGCCGGACTTCGACCTGCGTTTTGCCTACGGCCAGAGGGAAAGGAGTCAGTTGGGTTTGCCGCGCGAGGACCTGGTTAGCCTTACCGTGGCGATGAACCTTCCCGTGTGGCGCGAGGACAAGATCGAGCCGCGCATCGCCGAGGCGCAGGCGATGCGCGAGCAGACGCTGGAAGTGCAGCAGGCACAGCAGAACGAAGTGCTCGCCAAGCTGCGGCAGCAGGTGGCGATTGCCGAGCAGAGCCGCAAGTCGGTGCGGCTGTACGAGACTGGCATCCTGCCCCAGGCGAGGCTCGCGGTCGAGGCCTCGCTCTCGGGATACAAGGTGAGCCGCGTCGACCCGCTGATGCTGCTCGACAGCCAAATGACCCTGTTCAACTACGAGATCAACCGCGCCAAGGAACTGGTGAACTTCAACAAGGCGCTGGCCGAGATCGAGCTCTTGACCGGCAAGCCGACGTACTGAAATAAATAAACAGGAAACGATCATGAAGCCAACTGTTTGGATTGCATCGAGTGTGATGCTGGCAGCGGCCGCGCTCGCCGCCGGTTACTGGTGGGGAGCGAACCGGCCGGCAGCGGAGGCGCCGCGCACCGCCGAGGTCAAGGCCGCATCGGGCGCGGCGACCGGGGCCGCCCCCGTCGCGACGGCGACCGCCCCCGCTACTTCCGCAAAACCCCGGATCCTGTATTACCGCAATCCGATGGGCCTCGCGGACACCTCGCCGGTGCCGAAAAAAGACCAGATGGGCATGGACTACGTTCCGGTGTATGAAGGTGAGGAACCGCAGGGACCCGAAGTCAAAATCAGCCTGGACAAGGTGCAGAAGCTGGGCGTGAAAACCGAAGCCGTTGCGTATCGCAACCTCGCGCGCAGCGTGCGCGCACTGGGCACGGTACAGGTGGACGAGCGCTCGCAGCGCACGGTCGCGCCGAGATTCGAGGGCTGGATACAGCGCCTGCTGGTCAACACCACGGGCGAGGCGGTGCGGCGCGGCCAGCCGCTGATGGAGGTCTACAGCCCGGACCTGGTCGCCGCGCAACAGGAATATGTGATTGCCTGGAAGGGCGTGCAAACGCTCAAGGATGCCAGCCCCGAGATTCAGGCGAGCATGCGCACTCTGCTCGACAGCAGCCTGCAGCGCCTGCGCAACTGGGACATCGCCGAAGAGGAATTGCAGCGCCTGCAGCAGGAGGCCAAACCGCGCAGCACGCTGACGCTGCGCTCGCCGGCGAACGGAGTGGTTCTGGAGAAGCCGTCGGTGCAGGGCATGCGCTTCATGCCGGGCGAAGTGCTGTATCGCATTGCCGATCTGTCTGCGCTGTGGGTGCAGGCCGAGGTGTTCGAGCAGGATCTCGGCCTGGTGCGCCTGGGTCAGGCCGCGAAGATCCGCGTCAACGCTTATCCAGACCGGGTATTCGGCGGCAAGGTCGCCTTCATCTATCCCACGGTAACGGCCGAGACGCGCACCGCCAAGGTTCGCATCGAGCTGTCGAATCCCGGCCTATTGCTCAAGCCGGCCATGTACGCTGAAGTGGAACTCGCAGTGCCTCAGACGACGGCAAAGCGCCTGTCGGTGCCCGACTCCGCCGTGCTCGACAGCGGCAACCGGCAGCTCGTGCTGGTGCGCCGCGACGAAGGCAGGTTCGAGCCGCGCGAAATCAAGGTCGGTGCGCGCGGCGACGGTTACGTCGAAGTCGTCGACGGGGTTCGCGAAGGCGAAAACGTAGTGGTCGCGGCGAATTTCCTGATCGATTCGGAAAGCAATCTGCGCTCGGCCATCAATGCTTTCGGCAGCCAAGGGGCGCAACCGGGGGCGCAGGTAACGCACAAGGGCGAGGGCAGGGTCGAGGCGGTGGACTTCGCGCAGGGGAGCGTTACCCTCGCCCATGGTCCGATCGCAAGCCTCAAGTGGGCGGGCATGACTATGGATTTCCAGGTCAAGGATCCGGCAGTACTGCGGACACTGAAGCCGGGCCAGAGCATAGGCTTCGAATTCGTTCAGGAATCCAACGGGGATTACGCCATCGTCCGCGTCCAGCCGGCCGCGGCGAAGGCAGCCACCGCGGCGCAGCCGGTCACGACGGTGCAGCCGGCCACCGACTCCAAGCCGGCCCCTGGACCAAAGTCCCCTTCCGAGCCGAGGTCTGCGGCCAGCGAGCATAAGGGGCATTGAAATGCTTGGGCGCATCATCTCCTGGTCGGCGCACAACAGCTTCCTGGTGCTGCTCACGACCGCCTTCATCGTCGCCGCCGGCGTATATGCGGTAAAGCACACGCCACTTGACGCGCTGCCGGATCTTTCGGATGCGCAGGTCATCATCTATACGGAATATCCGGGCCAGGCGCCGCAGGTAGTCGAAGATCAGGTGACCTACCCGCTGACCACCGCAATGCTGAGCGTGCCGCGTTCCAAGGTGGTGCGCGGTTTCTCCAACTTCGGCGTGTCCTTCGTCTATGTGATCTTCGAGGACGGCACCGACATCTACTGGGCGCGCTCGCGTGTGCTGGAGTACCTGAATTCCGTCACGGGGCGCCTGCCGCGCGGCGTTACGCCTACGCTGGGGCCGGACGCGACCGGCGTCGGCTGGGTGTACCAGTATGTGCTGCAGGCACCGGACCGCACGCTGGCGGAGCTGCGCTCGATCCAGGACTGGTTCGTGCGCTACCAGCTCGCCGGCGCGCATGGCGTCGCGGAGGTGGCGAGCGTAGGCGGCTTCGTCAAGACCTACCAGGTGACGCTCGATCCGCACAAGCTGCACGCCTACGGCATCCCGCTGATGAAAGTCGTCGAGCTGATACGCGCGAGCAACCGCGACGTCGGCGGGCGCGCCGTGGAAATGGCGGAGACCGAATACATGATCCGCGGAAAAGGGTATCTCCGCGGCGCGGCCGACCTGGAATCCCTGGTGCTCAAGGCGCAGCGCGGCACGCCGGTGCTGCTGCGCGACGTCGGCCGCGTGGAACTGGTACCGGACGAGCGCCGCGGCATCGCCGAGCTGAACGGCGAGGGCGAGGTGGTGGCCGGCATCGCCATGGCGCGCTATGGCCAGAATGCGCTCGACGTGATCGACAACATCAAGGACAAGATCGCGGATATCAGCTCCGCGCTGCCCAAAGGCGTGACGCTCGAGGCGGTGTATGACCGCTCGGAGCTGATTCATCGCGCGGTCGAGAACTTGCGGCGCACGCTGATCGAGGAAAGCGCTGTGGTGGCTGTGGTGTGCGTCGTATTTCTGATGCACGCGAGGAGCGCGCTGGTGGCGATCCTGATGCTGCCGATCGGCGTGCTGATGGCTTTCATCGCCATGCACCTGCTCGGCCTGAATTCCAACATCATGAGCCTGGGCGGTATCGCTATCGCGATCGGCGCGATGGTGGATGCGGCCATCGTGATGATCGAGAACGCGCACAAACACCTGGAACGGATGCAGCCGGGCGCCTCGCGCCTGGAGGCGATCGTCGATGCCTGCCGCGAGGTGGGACCGGCGCTGTTCTTCAGCCTGCTGATCATCACCGTGTCGTTTCTGCCGGTGTTCACGCTCGAGGGGCAGGAGGGACGGCTGTTTCAGCCTCTTGCCTACACCAAGACCTTTTCGATGGCCGGTGCCGCGCTGCTGTCGATTACGCTGGTGCCGGTGCTGATGTTTCTGTTCATCCGCGGGCGCATCCCCTCCGAGAACGCCAATCCCCTGGTGCGCTTCATGATCTGGGTATACCGGCCGATCATCGCCTGGGTCATGCGCTGGAAGCGGTTCACCATAGTGCTCGCGTTCGCGGCGCTCGCGGCGAGCGCCTATCCGGCGCTGCAGCTCGGCAGCGAATTCATGCCGACGCTGAATGAAGGTTCGCTCTTGTACATGCCGACCGCGCTACCCGCGATTTCGGTGACCAAGGCGGCGGAGCTGCTGCAGACGCAGGACAAGATCATCAAGACTTTTCCCGAAGTGGCGTCGGTGTTCGGCAAGGCCGGGCGCGCGGCGACCGCCACCGATCCGGCGCCTCTGGAAATGGCGGAGACGGTGATCAACCTCAAGCCCGAATCCGAATGGCGGGCCGGCATGACCATGGACAAACTCATCGCCGACTTGGACCGGGCGGTGCAAATCCCTGGCGTGAGCAACGCCTGGACCATGCCGATCAAGGCGCGCATCGATATGCTCTCGACCGGCATCCGCACGCCCATCGGCATCAAAGTGTTCGGCAAGGACCTGGACGAATTGGACCGCCTCGCGCGCGAAATCGAGGCCGCGGTGAAAACGGTGCCCGGCACTACCAGCGCTTACGCCGAACGCGTTACCGGCGGCTACTATCTCGATATCGTTCCCGATCGACAGGCGCTGGCGCGCTACGGTCTGGGCGTGGGCGAGCTGCAGGACGTGATTGCCACGGCGCTCGGCGGCGAGGTGATCACTACCACGGTGGAGGGGCGCGAACGCTACGCGGTGGTGGCGCGTTATCCGCGCGAAATGCGCAGCGACCCCTACGCCATCGCGACCCACCTGGTGATTCCGACCATGGAGGGCGCGATGATTCCGCTCGGCCAGGTGGCGAAGGTGCAGCTCGTCAAAGGCCCGCCCGGCATTCGCACCGAAAACGCGCTGCTGTCGGTGTATGTATTCGTCGACATCCGCGACCGCGACATCGGCAGCTATGTCGCCGACGCGCAGAAGGCAGTGCTCGAGCAGGTCAATTTCGTGCCCGGCTACTACGTCGTCTGGAGCGGGCAGTTCGAATATATGGAGCGTGCCAAGGCCAAGCTGAAGCTGGTGGTGCCGTTCACGCTGCTGATCATTTTCCTGCTGCTGTACCTGAATTTCCGGCGCATGACCGAAACCCTGATCGTGATGCTGTCGGTGCCGTTTTCCCTCGTCGGCGGGATCTGGTTGATGTGGCTGCTCGGCTACAACATGAGCGTGGCGGTGGCGGTGGGATTCATCGCGCTCGCGGGCGTTGCCGCCGAGACCGGCGTGGTCATGCTGATCTACCTCGATCACGCCTGGGAGGAGATCAGGGCGCAGCGCGCAGCGGAAGGCGGCAAGCCCACGCTGGCGGACCTCTATGTAGCGATCATGAAAGGCGCGGTGGAGCGCGTGCGGCCGAAAATGATGACCGTGGTCGCGATCATGGCGGGCCTCCTGCCCATCATGTGGGGCACTGGCACCGGCTCGGAAGTCATGCGCCGGATAGCGGCGCCGATGGTCGGCGGGATGGTTTCATCCACCATACTGACGCTGATCGTGATTCCGGCGATCTACGCGCTGGTCAAGGAATTCGGCGTGCGCAGGGAGCGCGTGTAGGCTGCCCCCCGCAGGCGAGAAGGGCAGTACACACTGCGTCTGATGAACCTGACCCGCGCGACGGCCCCGTTAGAGATCGCCCCACAGCGCCTGCAGCACCGCC
>JADGRR010000166.1 GCA_017880745.1 Burkholderiales bacterium | reverse complement strand
CTGTGATCCAGCCGGTATGCTCGTCGACTTCCACCTCGACCACGCAGGCGGTGAAGGAATACGCAGGCGAGGGCCCCACGCCCGCACCCTTGAACTTGCCCGGCGGCTTGGGCGGCGAGTAGGAACCCACCGTGCCCAGCGTGCCGAATTTGGTCTCCGCATAGACCACGGCCTCGGCAAAGCTCATGCTCTTCAAGGCATCGCCAGCCGCGAATACGCGGCCGCGCGAGAGCACGATGCTCGCCGGCAGGACCTCGAGTTGTTCGGCCGCCGCAGTGACCAGCATTTCGCGCGCGCGCTCCGCCGCCTGCAGCGCCGCATTGCCCATCATGATCGTGACCCGGCTCGAGTACGAGCCCAGGTCGATCGGCGTGATGCCGGTGTCGCCGGTGACACAGCGCACCTCCTTGGTGCTGATGCCCAACGTTTCTGCCACGATCGCGGCGAGCACGTCATCCGAACCCTGCCCGATCTCGGTCGCGCCGCAGAATACGGTCACCTGGCCGCTGCGATCGAGCGACAGCTGCACGCCCGAGTGCGGCATTTTGTTCCAGTAGATGGACACCCCCGCGCCGCACATGTACGAACCGCAGGCGATGCCGACGCCGCGGCCGGAAGGCAATTTGCCGTGCTTTTGCTTCCAGCCGGAACCTTCCACCACCTGCCGGATGCATTCGGCCAGGCCGTTGCTGCCGATCTTGAGCCAGCTCGCGGTGAGCGAATTGGCCTTGGTGACCATGTTGAGCCGCAGATCCGCCGGATCCAGCCTGAGTTTTTCGGCGATCTTGTCGAGCTGGACTTCCTGGCCGAAGCGCGGCTGCGGCGTGCCGTGGCCGCGCTTGGGACCACAGGCGGGTTTGTTCGTAAACACCCTGCAGGCCTCGAACTTGAAGCGCGGCAGCTCGTAGGTCAGCGGCGTCAGCACGCCGGTGTAGAAGGTGCTCGCCGGGCCGTGGGAACCGTACCCGCCGCCATCGAGCAGGGTCTGCAGGTGCATGCCGGTGAGCTTGCCGTCCCTGGTGACGCCGGTGCGCAATTTCATCAGCACCGGGTGCCGGCCGCGGTGCAGGTAGAACACTTCTTCGCGCGTCAGGCAGATTTTCACCGGCCGGCCGAGCATGAGCGCCGCTTTGGACACCACGATTTCATGATTCGCCGGATCGCACTTGCCGCCGAAACCGCCGCCATTGTCGCAGGCGATCACGCGGATATGCGCCGCGGGCACCTGCAGCGCCCGCGCCAGCTGGCGATGCAGATAGTGCGGATTCTGCGTGCTCGCCCAGAGCGTGAACTTGCCGTCGCCGTCGCTCGCGGCGAGCGCGGCGTGCTGCTCCATCGGCATATGCGTGTTGCCCTCGAAGAAGAACACGTCCTCGAATACGTGGTCCGATTTGGCCAGCGCCTCCTCGACATCGCCGAACTCGAACGCCTGGTTGCGATGGATGTTGCCCGACTCGCCATAGTCGTTAATGCGCGTCTCGGGATGCGCCAGACCTTCCTCGGGCGTCGCAATCGTCGGCAGGGCATGGTATTTCACTTCGATCAGATCCAGCGCCTCGGAAGCCGTCTGTTCGTCGTTGGCGATCACCGCTGCCACCGGATCGCCGACATAGCGCACGCGCTCGGGCGCGAGCGGGTACTCGTCCTGCGACACCGGCATGATGCCGAAGGGGACGGGGAAATCGCGACCGGTCAGAACCAGGTGCACGCCCGGATAGCTCTTGGCCCGCTCGATATCGATCGATTCGATCAGCGCGTGCGGATGCGGCGAGCGCAGCAGCTTCGCGTGCAGCATGCGCGGCAGCTTCATGTCATCGGCGTAGCGCAACTGGCCCGTCACCTTGGCGCGGCCGTCGACGCGCCGCCGCGAATGTCCGATGACGTCGAATTTCTTCCCGGTGCTCATGCTCATGCCCTCGTTTCGTTGACCGTCGTTTCGTTGACGGTCGTCTCGTTGATCATTCGCGCGGCCTCTTCCACCGAATCGACTATCTGCTGATAGCCGGTGCAGCGGCACAGGTTGCCCGACAACGCCTCCTTGATCCGGTCGCGGCTGGGATTGGGCTCGCGGTCGAGCAGCCCCTTCGCCGTCATCAGCACCCCCGGCGTGCAGTAGCCGCACTGCGAACCTCCGTGATCCGAAAACGCCGCCTGCAGCGGGTGCAGTTCGGGACCCGAGGCCAGGCCCTCGATGGTTTCGATCGAGCAACCGTCGCACTCCAGCGCAAGCTTGAGACAGGACAGGAGCGGCTCGCCGTCGACCAGGACGGCGCAGGCGCCGCATTCGCCGAGCTCGCAGCCGTGCTTGGTGCCGGTGAGATCGAGGTCCTCGCGCAGCACCTCGAGCAGCGTCTTGTACGGCGCAAACGAAACCTCGACCTCCTCGCCGTTCACACGCAGGGTAATGTGGGCCTTGCGCTGATCGACGCGTTTCAGCACGGTATTCATGTTCGACCTCCGGATATGGCCCTGGCGGGCGCAGTCATTGTCAGCATATTTAGAAAGCTCTGATCAAGTTTGTGTAGCGATCAGAGCTTTCTCCGATTTGGCGGATTTACGCCCCGAAGGAAGTCCCCTTGGGGGACGCCCCGAAGGTCTCGATCCCCCTTGAGGGGAAAGCCCTCCTGGGGGACAAGGGGGCCTAGCCCCCTTGTTTGCATCCTTACGTGCGGCGGCGATCCCCCGCACCAGGTAGTCGGCAAGCCCCTCGGCAATTGCGGCGACGCTCTGCACGCCGTCGGGGCGATACCAGCGCGCCGTCCAGTTGAGCGCCCCGAGAATGGCGCGTGCAACGAGCGCAGCATCGCAGGACACGAATTCCCCGCGTTTGGCGCCCTTGACGATGAGGGCACGCACCGCGTGCTCGTACTTGTCGCGCTTTTCGATGATCGTGCGGCGCAACGCTTCGGCCAGCATGTCGATCTCGAGGTGTGCGGTCGCGCCTTCGAGTTCGTCCAGCGTGTAGTGCAGGTGGGTGCGGATCACGGCGCGCAACTGATCTGCGACCGGGATGGTAGACGCGCGCGCCGCGTCCGCCGCCTCCAGCATGCGGTCGAGGGTGCGGTCCTGGCAGAAGAACAGCAGCTCGTCCTTGCCGGCAAAATAGTAATAAAGGTTGCCCGGCGACAGGTCCGCCTCTTCGGCGATCTCGCGCATGCCGGCGGCGGCGACGCCGCTGCGGCGGAATACCCGCGCCGCCGCGCGCAGGATGTCGAGCCGCCGCGTCTCGCTCTTGCGCCGCATGCGCGCCGAGGCGACTTTGTTTGAACCGGGATTCAAATTTTGAACCATGGTTCTAATCGTATACCCGGCGCGGACGGAACGCAAGCGGAATCGGGCCTTAACCGGAGAATCACAATTCTGCCAACGCGCTTGCGCAGTCGGACGAGTCCCGGATAAACTTCGGGCGTACGCCAGCGAAGTCCGCGCTGCCCCCGGACCCAAAAGCACAATAATTCCACCGTAGAAGGAGGTGTCATGAACACACGCAAGGTATTGTTCTCCGCTCTGTTCGCAACGGGCTTCTGCACCCCGGCGCTGGCACAGCAGGCGCCGGCGGCCGCGCCTGCCCCCGCGCCCGCAGGCACGGCCGCCAAACCCGCAGCCCCGATGGCGCCGCCGGCCTGGCATCAGGGCCGCTCGGCCGACCAGGCGGGCTCGACGCTGCACCCGTTCGCGCCGCATCTCACCGGCAGGCCGGCCAAGGATCTTCCGATCGGCACGCTAAAGGTGCCGGCGGGCTTCCACGTCGAAGTCTGGGCCGAGGGCGTGCCCGAGGCACGCTCGCTCGCGCTCGGCGACAAGGGCACGGTGTTCGTGAGCAACCGCAATCTGTCCAACGTGTATGCGATCGTCGACAAGGACGGCAAGCGCGAAGTCAAGACGATACTGAAAGGCATGAATACGCCCAACGGCGTCGCCTTTCTGAAGGGCACGCTCTACGTCGCCGAGCGCAACCGCATTACCGCCTACGCCGGAATCGAGGACAGACTGGACAATCCGCCCGAGGCCAGGGTCGTGGTCGACAATCTCGACCCGGACAAGGCGCCAGGTCACTTCTGGAAGTTCCTCGCCGCGGGTCCGGACGGCAAACTGTATTTCAACATCGGCTCGCCGCAAAACATCACCATGCCCAATTACACGCAGGCGACGATCACGCGCGTGGATCCGAAGACGGGCACGCTCGAGACCTACGCGCAGGGCGTGCGCAACACGGTCGGATTCGACTGGCACCCTAAAACCAAGCAGCTCTGGTTCGGCGAGCACGCCCGTGACTGGCTCAGCGACGACACGCCTTCGGACAAGCTCAATGTCGCGACCAAGATGGGCCAGAACTTCGGCTTTCCGTACTGCCATGAGGGCGACATCCTCGATCCGGCCTACGGCAAGAACCGCTCGTGCTCAGATTTCACGCCACCCGCGCTCAAGATCGGCGCACACGTCGCGCCCATGGGTATGCGCTTCTACACCGGCAAGATGTTCCCGGCCGCGTACAAGGACAACATCTTCCTCGCGCGCCACGGTTCGTGGAACCGCAGCACCAAGCAGGGTTACGACGTGATCCGCATCGTCGTCGATGCCAAGGGCAAGGCCAAGTCCGAGCCTTTCCTCACCGGGTTCCTGACCGACGAAAAAGGTGATCCGCCGATGTGGGGGCGCCCGGCCGACGTGCTGGTGATGCGCGACGGCGCCCTGCTCGTCTCCGACGACTATAACGGCATCATTTACCGGATCAGCTACAACAAGTGACCGGCAGCCTCGCCGCGCAACGCAGCGCGGTGGCGATGTTCGCCGCCGCGCTGTCGTTTCTGACCCTGGCTTTCACGCAGGCCGCGTTCGCCGATGCCGAGGCCGGCCGCCACAAGGCTCAGGTCTGCGTCGCCTGCCACGGGCCCGGCGGCAATTCGGCGAATCCGGCCGTGCCCACGCTCGCCGCGCAACCGCAGCAGTTCATCGTGACCCAGCTTTTCATGTTTCGCGAAGGCAAGCGTAAGGATGCGCAGATGTCGTCGTTCGCTGCCAGTCTTAGCAATGCCGACCTGAACGATCTGGCGGCCTATTTCTCGGCGCAGCCACACGCGCCGCCCGCGCATGTGACCGCGCCTGAAAATGTGGCGGCCGGGCGGCGCATCACCGAGCAGAACAATTGCGTCGCCTGCCACGCCAGAACCCTGATGGGTCAACAGCACATACCGCGGCTCGCGGGGCAGCAGGCCGAGTACCTGCGCGCCCAGTTGCGCGGCTTCAAGGCGTCCACGCGCTTCGACATGGACGGCAACATGACGTCGGCGGCACAGGCTCTGTCCGATGCCGACATCGAGATCCTCGGCGATTACCTCTCGGGGCTGGGCGCGCCTTAGTTCTAGGCTGGAACGGCACCCGCGCGCGAACTGCACATCAAGCTGCGCGATGCGCCGAAAAAGGGCACAACCGCGTTCAACTTTGAAGAACAACAAAATGGGCGCTTCGGCACCCGCACTTGCTATACTGAACCATTGAATTTACAGGAGGGGCATATGCGTCTAGCGGGATGGTTGAATGCGGCGCTGTGGTGCATGGCAGCCTCGGTCGCGCAGGCTGCGCCGTTCGCGTACGTGACCAACGAGAAATCGGGGACGATCAGCGTAATCGACACCGTAAGCGATACCGTGGTCGGTGAAATCAAGGCGGGCAAAAAACCGCGCGGCGCGGCTTTCGCGGGCGACGGCAAGACGCTGTTCGTGAGCGACCAGCCCAACAACAATCTGATGGTCGTGGACGTGCAGGAGCGCAAGGTCGTTGGCACGATCGCGCTCGGCGATTCGCCGGAGGGCGTATACGCGACATCGGATGGCACCCTGCTGGCCGCCGCCATCGAGGAGCACAATGCGGTCGCTTTCGTTGATCCCGCCAGTCTCAGCGTGAAGTTTACCGTGAAGATGCAAGGCAAGAATCCCGAGCATCCGGTGTTTCGCCCGGATGGAAAGATTCTTTACGCCAGCGCCGAGGAAGGCGATGCCGTCGATGTCATCGATATTGAAAAACGCCAATCCGTGAAGCTCGTCAAGGTGGGTGCGCGGCCGCGCGGCATCGGTTTCTTGCCCGACGGCAGCAAAGCCTATATAGCGTGCGAGAACTCCAATCAAGTCGCGGTATTCGATAGCCGCAAGCACGAGATCATCAAGATGCTCAAGGCCGGTGTGCGCGCCAATGGCGTGGCCATACATCCCAGCGGCAAATTCGCCTACGTTTCCAATGGAGGCGACGGGTCGGTCTCGGTGGTCGACACCGCAAGCGACGAGATTGTCGACACCATAGCTGTCGGCAAACGCCCGTGGAACATGGCGTTGACGCCCGATGGCAGCAAGCTATACGTGGCCAACGGACGTTCCAACTCCGTGTCGGTGATCGATACCAGGACTAAGCAAAAGCTCCATGACGTCCCGGTCGGCGAGTTACCCTGGGGCGTGTTCATCCGTTAACAGGGTGTTGAAAAAGGGGCGGGCGGGATAGGAAGGGTCCCGCCCCCTTCCTTGGGCCCCCTTTTATATTC
>JADGRR010000165.1 GCA_017880745.1 Burkholderiales bacterium | reverse complement strand
GTCGGTGAGGCGCAGCCTGCCTTCGGTCGCTTGCTGAACACCGGAGTCGATCAGGCTCGCCGGTGCCGTGACAACGAGCGCCAGGGCGTAAGCGCCGAGTACCAGGCCAACCAGCTGCCAGCGCCTCACTGAGGTCTGGCGCGGGTAAAGGTGGCCGTTACGCCGACCATCCCCGGGGTGGACAGGGCTTCTATCCGTCCCGTGTCCAGACGGATATGTTCCGCCTGCAGGCTCGCGACCCATGCAAGCCATTCCGGGAAGGTTACGGCGCCGAATACCACCTGCACCTGACTCGCGTCCGGGGCATCGATGCGCAACAGCGCGCGCGCGAGTCCGGCAGCCTCGGCGCGGGCTTGCACCAGCGCGCGCAGATCGGTTTGCGATGTAGCCGGCGCCGGGATAGCGCGCACGCGCTCCAGCTCAGTCGCGTCCAGATTGAGACGGGTCGCCTGCGCGCGCAGTTCGGTCAAAGACGCGCCCAGCTGCGTGCGCGCCCGCTGCGCCGACTGCGCCAGCCAGAGATAAAGCGCAGCTGCGACAACCGCGGCCAGAACGACAATCACCACGCGATCACGCGGCGAACGCGATTCCCAGATTTTGAGCAGCCGCCGCTTCATGACGAGCGCACCGTCAAGACCGTGGTTGCACTGCCGGCGCGCGTACCGGCGGCAGAAGTGTCGACACGCATGCCGGACTGGAGCAAGCGCGCCACGATGCGGCGCACGCCAGCCTCTTCGACGGCCGCGAGTTCCAGCGTCATGCGCCCGCTTTCGTAGGATGCGATGCGCACTGAGCCCGCCGGCACTTCCTTCAATGCAGTCCCGATCTTTTCGACCATCGGCAGGAAGTCGGCGCTATCGGGTTGACCGGCGGCGTGCCGCGCATCGGTGAGCTTGCGCCGCATTTGCAGCGCCGGGTCCGCGACCGCGACCGCGTCGGGAAACGCCGTGCGAAAACGCGACTCCATTTGCGTTCGCAAGCTGCGTTGTTCGCCCGCGAGGCGCGTCCAGTCCACGATCAACGCCAGCGCATGCGCGGCGAGGGCAATTCCGACGAGCCAGGCCGCCGGCCGCAGCCGTTGCAGCGTACCCGAGGCCAGCCGCCAGCGTTGGCGCTCCTGTGCCAGGCTGACCCCCGCGTCGGGCGGCGCCCGGCGCCAGTCCCAAGGCCCGGCAAGGCGCAGCGGCAGCCCGAGCTTGCGTTCCCATGCCTCGGGATCGGGCGCCGCGTTCGACTCCGCATCGGGCGCGGTCATGGACTGATACAGCACGATGGATGTCGGTGCCTCGATACGCCCTTTCGCTTCGTCCAGCATCAGGCGCAGGGACATCGGGGGCGTATCGCGGTCGCCGCAATCCGTTGCGGCGCCTTCGATTTGGCCGGTGCGGACGAATCCCTCGCGGCCGTCCCAGGCGAGGCTCCATTCTCCCGCCGTCAGCGGCAGCATCAGGGTTTCGCAATGCACCTCGTACTCGGCGATGCCGGCGGTTTCGAGTGCGTCGTGCCAGGCCTTAAGTCCCTGCCGGTCGGCTACCGCGAGCACATCGGCGTCTGCAGCGGTTCCGAGCCAGCTCACCTGGTTGGCGTCGGGGTCGCCCAAGGTTTCTTCTTCGACCGCGAACGCAAGCACGGATCCGGCGTGGCGCTTGGCCGAGCGCGGCAGGTTCGCGCGCGTGATCAGGACCTCTGTCGCGGGAAGCACCAGTTGGACGCGCTCTGCGCGCTGCGGCAACTGTGCGAGCGGGCCCTGTCCCACGACAGGTTCGCGCCCTTCGCTGACCAGCGCCCACTGGCACTGCTGCGGCGCATCGTGCAGGGAAGCGTAGATTCGAAGCAAGCTCATAGAGAAACTCTGGTTAAAGTGTTTATATCAGACAGTCACAGGTATTTGCGCCAGATGATATTGGGCCACCCGGTGCCAGTGCCCAAGCGCGAAAGCAGCGCCCTGCCGCGCGCCTGCGCGCCGCCGATGGTCACGCTCAGGCTCGCCAGGAAGTAATCGCTGCTCACGCTGATGTCGGTGCCGGCGGCCACGGCCCCTCGCGGAAGCCGGCTTACGAAGTCGTTGGTGTCGCGAAAATAGGTTCGATCGCGCTGCGCAACCAGTTGCTGGGCGTTGCCGAGATCCAGGCCATCGATCACCGCGGAAAGCACTTCCGGCGTCGTCGTGTTCACATTGACCGCGGTGAATCCCGGCAGCGCGGTTATGTAAGGGCGCAGGCGCGCGCGCACGCCGGCGTCGAAGCCGCTGATCAGCGCGAGTTCATCCACGTCGATCAGCGGCTGGTTGGCGGTGAGATATGGCGGATCCAGGGCGAGATAGTATGCGTCTTCTGCCCCCCCCTGCGGCTGCGGCTGGCTGTCGGCGTCGATCCAGTCGACGAGCGTGTAAGCGAGCGCATCGGGCAAGCTCAGTGTCGCTAGCAGGCGCCGGAAATGTGCGAGCTGCGCAGCGTTGACCTTTCCGCCCGTAACCAGATTGTTCACATTGAATGCGCCCTGCTGGTCCTCGATCTTTCCAACCAGCTCGCCATTTTCCACGGGCATCGGCGGCAAGCGCAGGGCCCATGGCTCGCCCAGATGATCGACGTTGCTCAGGCGGCGATCGTCGCTCAACACGGCACGGGCCCAGTCCGCACCGGCCTGCAGCACCGCCCGCGCCTGTACATGTTCGGCGGTGAGCTCGAGCTGGCGCGCCCAGGTGCTCTGCGACACCATGATCGCCGCCGCGACCATGGTGGCCATGGCAACCACGCTGATGGCGAGCACGATCGCGATGCCGCGCTCGCGCGTTCTCATGATTGCAGCGCAAATATGCGCACGATTTCCTCGCCCGAGGCGAGCACGACGCGCAGGCGCACGCCCTGCGGAACCGGCGCGTCGGTCGGCGACGAGGGCCAGACATTCACCCACACCAAAGCCCGATTGAGGTACTCCAACTCGAATGTGTTCACTCCGGCGAGGACCGGATAGCGCGCCGGCAATGTGTCGGGCGCGACATCGAGCCCCGGCCACAGCCACAATTCGACTTCGTTCTTTTCGTTCAGCCGGTACGCGATCCGGCGCGCCGTGTCCACGCCTTCGGTCGCGGCAAAGCGGCTGAATTCAAGGCGCGCCTGCTCCGTCGCCGTAGCCTCGCCGCGCCATGCGGGTGCGGTGTCGGCGCCGGTGGCGGTGGCGGTGGCGGTGGTGGAACGCACCGGGCGCGGCGCCGCGAGTTGCACGTCGCGCTCGAAGCGCGCGAGGAAAGCGGTCACGCGGCGCCATTTTTCAGTCTCGTAGCGGGTATGCTCGCGCGCATCGAGCACCGCACCGAGGCCGCGATAGGACATCAACGCGAGCAGCGACAGAATCAGCAGCGCGCTCAGGATCTCGATCAAGGTGAAGCCGCGCGCCCCGGTTCGGCGAGCGGATGCCGGTCGCGCCGTGGCGCGCGGGGCTGCCTTTACCTTCATCTGGCCGACCCCGGCGAATTCACGACAAACCCGGCAAGGTGCGCCAGGGAATGCGATTCCTCGACGGTCGCGAAGACCCGGACATCGACCCGGCGGAATGACGGGTTCGGCGTGGCGATGACCTCCTCACGCCAGGCAAAGTCCAGACCGCCCTCGTGTCCCGTCCCGCGCTGCATCCCCAGCGGCAGCCAGTCGCGGCGGGCGCGATGCTCCGCCAGCAGGTTCTCGGCAACCCAGCCGGCGAGCAGACGCGCACGCAGTTCGCCCACATTGTTCGTGCCCTGTCCCGCCGCGCGCAGCGCCGCCATGAGTGCGATCGCGATGATGGCCAGCGCGACCAGGACCTCGATCAGCGTAAATCCTGAACCCCTGGCACGCTGTTGAAATTCGCTTCCCGTACGGAAGATGTGCATATCGAAAAGTCCGTCTCAGAGGGAAGCGAATTTCAACAGCCACTGAAATGGGGGATTTAAAAGGGGGTGTGCCCCCTTTTTCAACACCCTGCTAGCGCAGCGCCATGCGGTCATAGATATTTCCTTCGCCAGGCAGGGCTTGCACGTCTCCGATCGGAGATCCGGCGACGCGGTAGCGCTCCGCGCCCAGGGACAGTCCGATGGTGAAGGCGAGTGACGATCCCTCGGGGGCGAACTCCAGGCGCATGGCGCCCTGCGGCCGCATGTTTTCGACACGAAAGCCGGAAATCGCTATGCCTTGCGGCAGGGTGCGCGCGCGCAGCAGTTCGCTGTCGCGGATCTCGGACCAATTGGCATCGTCCGCCGCGCGCCAGAAGCGGTAGACCGAACCGTCGGCGGTCCAGGCGATGGACTTGCCCGTGAGTTGCGCCTCCGCGGCGGCGAAATCCAGCAGTTGTGACAGCCTTTCCGCCTCCAGGCGAAGCACGGCGCGATCGTCCGGCCGCGTGATCGCGCTGACCAAGCCCACGAAAAGCCCCATGATCATCAGCACCACCAGCATCTCGATGAGGGTGAAGCCGCGCCGTCTCTTGTATCCCCCAAACCGGATAGCGGTTGCGCTCATGTGCTGAATGTAAACAGGTCCTACAGATCCCAGGAGCCGATATCGGCGTCATTGCCTTCGCCGCCGGGCGCACCGTCCGCGCCGTAGCTGAATACGTCGATCTCGCTGTGTACTCCGGGATTGAGATACTGGTAAAGACTGCCCCAGGGGTCTTTGGGCAGGCGCTCGAGGTACCCGCCCGGCTTCCAGTTGAGCGGGATCGGAGCGGTGGTCGGCTTGGCGACCAGCGCCTGCAGTCCCTGTTCGGTCGTGGGGTAGCGTTGATTGTCCAGGCGGTAGAGCTTGAGCCCCTGCATCAGGCTCGCAATATCCTGTTTTGCCGCTATTACCCGCGCCTCGTCCGGACGGCTGATGATTTTCGGCACCACCAAGGCGGCGAGAATGCCTAGAATGACCACCACCACCATCACTTCGAGCAAAGTGAAACCACGTTGCCCGCGATCCCCGATCAGCATCGACTAGCCTTCCTCGTTATTTGATTTGACGGCGCGCCGAAAACAACTGCGCCTCGAAAACAATAGTTTATATTATATAATGCTTCACCACGCATCTGGTCGATTACTGCGCCCGACCGACACTTTTAACAGCGCGCGAATGACAAATTACGAAGCATGCTGGAACTTCCGCTCGGGCGTTCGAGCCTTATACAAACGGCCGTCGTGTCGCTGCTGACACTTGCTGCGGTGGCGCTGTTTGCCTTGGTGCTCGCGTACTGGACCTGGATCTGGTTCGCCCCGCGCGCCGAGCCGCGGGCGGAGGTCGCCGTCGCGGGGACAGGTAGTCTGGCGTCGGCCGGCCTCGTGTTCGGCCGGGTGGAGCGCAACAAGAACGCTGCCGCGCCGACCGGGATTGCGATCAAGTTGCTCGGCGTCGTGGCTGCGTCGGGTGGCAGACGCGGCTACGCGGTGGTGCAACTTGAAGCGAAGCAGATTCTTGCGGTGCATGAGGGCGAGGACATCACTCCCGGCCTCCGGCTCGCGGAAGTCCATCCGGATCACGTCATTCTGGAGCGCAGCGGGCTGCGCGAAACACTCACCTGGCCGCAACAAAAACGTGCCCCTGCGGCAACCGCCGCTCCGGCAACCGCCGCTCAGCCGGCTTCGTCGGATAACAAATGACGCCTCATGGTTTGCCGATGGCGCGTCGGAGGGTCGATCAAACATGAAAAGTAGCTGGTTGCGAACGGGATTTGTGTGGCTGGCCATGCTGGCCTGTGGCGCAGAGGCGTGGGCCGCCGACACGGCGCCCGTCGAGCGCCCCGGTGCCGCCGCGGCCGCGCGGCCCGGTGTCGCCTCGGCCGATCGGCCCAGTGCTGGCTCGGCCGAACGGCCGACAGGCCCCGATGTGGTCACGCTCAATTTCGTCAACGCCGACATCGAGGGCGTGGTGAAGGCGGTGAGCGAGATTACCGGGAAGAATTTCGTGCTCGATCCGCGGGTCAAGGGCACGGTCAATATCGTCTCGGCCAAGCCGATGTCCAGGGCGCTCGTGTACGAGGTGTTTCTGTCGGCCCTGCGTCTGCAGGGCTTTACCGCGGTCGAGGAACGCGGCCGGGTCGCGATCGTTCCGGAGATCGACGCCAAACTGCACCAGAGCCTTGGCACAGGCCCGCAGGAAAAACCGCGCGCTGCCGGAGATACCGTCCGGACACAGGTGTTCAAGCTGCAATATGAATCGGCAACGCAGATGGTGGCGGTTTTGCGCCCGCTGATCGCGGCCAACAACACCATCGCCGCCTACCAGAACAACAACACGCTGGTGATCACCGATTACTCGAGCAATCTTGCGCGCATGGAAAAGATCATCGAATCGATCGATCAGCCGAGCGGCTCCGAACCGATCATGATTCCGCTGCAATACGCATCGGCACTCGACGTGGCGCAAACGATCAACCGTCTGTTTGCCGAGTCGGCGCAGAACCAGGCGTCGCCGGACCACAGCCTGCGCTTTGCGGTTGCCGTGGATGCGCGCTCGAACAGCATACTCGCGCGTTCTGGCGATCCGTCGCGGCTATCGCGGGTGCGCCAGTTGGTGGCAATGCTGGACACGCCAACCA
>JADGRR010000164.1 GCA_017880745.1 Burkholderiales bacterium | reverse complement strand
GGCACACGCTAATCTACCGAGGTGCGTACGGGCGAGCACCTCCAAACTCTCCTGTCTCGTCAGTTCCTGAATCAACATGATTGCTTTGCGGCGTCTCGGCGAGCAGCTTTAACACCGCCGCGCGAAGCCGGTCGCGGCTCGCAATCCAGAAATGGAATGGGGTCGCGCACCCATTGCGGTAGTCGCGCAGCGTCATGAGATTCAGAACAAACCGCGGCAACCGGCTGCTGATTTTCTCTCTTGGACTGCACAATTCCTCGAAATGATGACGATAATGTCAAAGACTCTAAACTCGGTTGCAGACATCCGATGTGACCAAAATCAAGTGCGCCACACATAAATGCCGGTAATTCGGGACCTGGTAGCAGACATCGGATTGACCGTCAGGCGCTTGAAGCCGATCGCGCACGACGGACGGGTTTTGCGCTCCATTCCGGCCCGACCGCGATCCCTGCCAGTAAATGTATTCGGCGAGGCTTGAAAGTCCCAAACGCCGTTTGATCGCGCCGAAAACCAAGGCGGCAGCCAGCCCACCCGCCAGTGTCAAATTGACGGAGTGGTCGTGCACCGAGTACTCTGAAACCGCAGACGAAAGCGGGCCGCTTTGCTGCGTTTTATTTTGTACCTGGTTTAAACTGCCGTGGTGGAGCTTCGCGAATATATCATTCGGCGAGCTCGTCTCGTCCCGGAGCCTTTATGCACTCAGTGATCGTCTCATTGATTTTGCTTGCATTGTCCAGCAGCCTTGCATTTGGCCAAACATCGGATCGAATATTGCCGGGCCGGTCGATGGGGCAAACCCTGTATCTGCCGATCTATTCGCACGTCTGGCACGGTGAGGTGGATAGCACGGGTCAGCCGATGAAGACGCTGGTTTCAATCTCCGTGAGCATTCGGAATACGGACCCCGCGAAATCAATCCGCATAAGTTCCGCACAGTACTACGACACTGGCGGCAAAAAGCTCAGAGAGTATGCAGCATCACCGCAGACGATCGGACCCATGGGAACCTACGAGATATTTGTTCCCCGAAGTGACGACACGGGTGGCTCCGGGGCGAATTTTCTGATTACCTGGAAATCGGATGCGCCCGTAAGCCCGCCGATTGTAGAGGGTTTTCACGCGAATATTCCCGTGGGGAGATCAATTGCGTTTACAACCTGGGCGCGGCCGATACCGGTTGAATGAGCACACTTGCCGACCACTGCAGTTCTCGTTAACTAGCCGGCCAGTTTCGATAGCAGGCGAAACAGCTCGTTGCGCTCTTGGTCAGGGAGCACTGAAGATCGTTTTCGGTCTTGGGCGAGAACGCCGCGCTTCATCTTTTCCGTGACCTTCCGCCCGTACCCGGTGAGGTGCAGACCCCAGGAGCGTCCGTCGTTTGGAATATGTCGCCGCTCGACGAGTTTGCGGTCCACCATCCACTGCGTAAGGTACATCGCACCTGAACGCGCGATGCCAAGGGCTGCGCCAAGCGTGGATTGGCTGATCCCTGGATTGGCGCCAATTATGACCAATGCGGTGAAGCGGGGCGGTGTAATGGTCTGGCCCCGCGTCGCTTCATAGAAAGACAGGAACATGGCGACTTGAGCTCTGCGCAGGCAGTAGCCCAGCATTTCGTCCAGCACATCGTAGTCCAGACCGTGAATGTGTCGGATTGGCGAGACCACGCGCGGTCGATGGGACGCCGGCGCTTTTTGCGCGCTTGTCGGACTGTTGCCTTTCTGACGCACTGCCAAGAAATCCCCCTTGGATGCTTCCGGAAAGGGATCCTATCGCGCCTTATGAGCGCGCCTTGGATCCAGCTCAGAAATTCCGCACGTAGTCCGGCGAGGTAAGGACCCAGTCGAGTGCCTCGTAATATTTGTCGGGGCATCGCCCCTGGTAAATGTTGTTTCGGACCAGACGTTCGACACCTTTGGCATGGAATACCAGCCCGAGCAACTTGGCAGATAGCTGCACCCGCGATGCGCGCACCAGCCGCGTGGCCTGATAGGCCTGGAATGCAGCTTCGAAATCGCCGTCCGCCCGATCGGCGCAATAGGCAAGGCAAATAGCGTCCTCCATGGCCATCGCTGCCCCTTGCGCCATGTACTGGAGCATCAGGTGGGCAGCATCGCCAAGCAGAGCCACGGGACCCTGGATCCAGGTCTCGCCCGGTTCCCGAAAGCGAAGCATCCAGCGGCGAAACACCTTTGGAACCCTCATGATGCTCATCGGCTTTTCGCTGTTATGCGCAAAGAACGGGAGCACCTCCTCCGGAGTAGCCTCCTCATTGTGGCCGCCGCGTGTGTCTGTGCGAACTACCGTCGCCACGAGGTTGAACAGTTTTCCGCCTCGCAGTGGGTAGTGGACAATATGCGTGTCGGGCCCCGCCCACAAAGTCGCCGCAGGCCAGCGCAGATCGGATGGCATATCGTCGACAGGGAGCACCGCCCGATAGCACAGGTGGCCCGAAACGGGAGGGTCCCCGTCTCCCAGGATTCTCCGGCGCACAACGGAGCGCGCACCGTCGGCGCCGACAAGGGCGACCGCTGCGATGGCTTCGTCGTCCTCGATTTCCACCCGCAGCCCGTGCGTCTCGATGGTGAAACCGGTGACCCGGCTATCTGTCCGAAGTTCGATGAGGTCGCTTCTTGCCTGGCAGCCCTCCAGCAAAGAGGCGTGGATGTCTGCGCGGTGGGTTACGGCGTACGGATTGCCATAGCGCGCGCGGAATTGATTGTCCAACGGGATGTCGATCACGGTATCCCCGCTGATTCCGTCCATCAGCAGCAGCTTCTCGATGAATACGGCGTCCCGCTTTACCAGCGCGCCGACCTGGAGGGCATCGAGGACTGCCCAGGCATTCGGCGCCAGTTGGATCCCGGCCCCGATTTCAGCAAACTGGGACGCCTGCTCGAGCACCGTCACGCGAAATCCTTTGATGGCGAGCGCGAGCGCGGCCGCAAGGCCGCCGATTCCGCCGCCAGCGACAACCACAGGTTCTTCGTTCCGAGTCTTCATTGACAGGTAAATTGTAATTTTCCATAACATTTAACACAAGCGCGGCTCGCGTCGCACCGGTTGGCGACATACGAGCGGCCCGCTTCTACATAAGGAGGAGCCATGAGGAACCCGTAAAGCAAATCCCGCCGCAAGTTCACAGCTGCACTGGCCGCCACCGGCCTTGTTTCGGCCCTTACACCGTTCGAAAGCTTGTTCGATATCCCGATTGACGATAATCTCGCGGCATGCAGCTCCTGCAGGATCTTCTCGAGCAAACCCTGGCCGAACCGCAGTGCGCCCAGCGCTGGCACGGTCTGTTCGAGATATGGCTGAATACGCCGGATCAAACCGAGCGACAGCGCGTATTGCAGCGCCTGGCTGCCCTGAAGATCGGCGATCCGCGGGTCGACGTGCTGAGACTCACCTTTTTGTCGAGAGCGACGGGTGACGCCCGTTTCTCCAACGCGGCGGCTGTGCAAACTTTGGCAGTACAACCGTTCAATCCCGACCGGCTGGCCGCATTTGCGGCCTTCCATTGCATCCAGGCTCTGGTAACTCAGCCGGGGCGCGCGGATTTCGTCGCCGCCCTGACCGGAGCGCGCCTGCCGGAGATAGCCGAACGCCTGGCGCATGATGTCGCCGCATTGTTGCCCGCATCACTGACGCCGCGTATTCCCCGCATGATCGAGCGGGTAGCGGTGGTGACATCCCATGTGGGCAATGTTTTCCATACGCCCAGCGTGCTCGCGGTCAACCAGTGCGACATGCTGGTGCGCGCAGGCCGGCGCGCCCATGTGTTTTCCTGCCAGGAACTGCTGCCCCCGCAAATGTCGCTGTTTCACGGCGGCAGCGGCAACGTGATCCTGCCGCCGCCAGACCCTGCATACTGGTCCGGTGCCTTGCCCGCGGGCGTCAGCATGACGGTCAGCGATGAACGGTTCAGCATGAGGGCGCGCTGGCGCGCGATGCTCTCCATCGTGGCCGATTTCGATCCGGACGCGGTGCTGTTCGTGGGTCTGTATTCTCCCTTGGCAGCGGCGTTGCATTCGGTGCGGCCGGTGATCGGCCTGAGCACGAACACGGTGCCGCCTCTGGCGCCGGTGGACGTCTGGCTGACCGCCGAGGAAGAGGGAGCGGGCCAGCCGCGGACAGTATGGAATGGAAGATTTCCCTCACCCTTGGCCCATTTTCACCCGTACCGCATAAAACCTGCCAAGGGGCCGTGGCAGCTAACGCGTGAGGAATTGGGGCTGGACCAAGACGCGGTGATCTGGGTCACCGCCGGTTTCCGGCTCGAGCAGGAGGTGGGAGGTCCCTGGGCAGCGCGCATGATCGAGGCGCTGAACAGGCGCTCCGGCGCGGTGTGGTTGCTGGTGGGCGGCAAGGAGCAGGTGCCGAAAGCCCTGCAGCAGTTGCTGCCGGGCAAAGTGCTGGCGCTGGGGACACGGTCCGACATGGCAGCCGTGTTGAGCCTGTGCGACATCTACGTCAATCCGCCGCGCATGGGCGGCGGATTCAGCGTCGCCGAGGCGATGGCGGCGCGGTTGCCGGTTCTGGCATTCGCCGGCTCGGACGGCGGTGACAAAGTGGGTGAATGGGCGCTTCCCGATATCGACGCCTACATGGAACGCCTCGCCGCCGTCACCGAAAATTCCGCGCTGCGTTCCGAAATGGGGCAGGCATTGCGCGCCCGCTTCGTCGAGCGCTTCGACGTCGAAGCCTCGGGCCCCAGCCTGATCGGTGCCTGCGAACTGGCGGCAACGCGCGCCGCGGCGCGGCTTAGGTCAACTGCTTCTTGAATTTCGCCGGGTTGCCCGTCACCAGCGTTTTCCCCGGGACATCCTCGGTCACTACCGCACCGGCGCCGATGAACGCGCCGTCGCCGACAAGCAGTCGCTCCAGCACAGTCGCACCGATGGCGATGGTGACACCCCGGCCGATGCGGGATAGCCCGCCGAGGGCGGCACCGGGCTGGATGCGCGAGTAGGAACCGACATGGGTGTCGTGACCGATGGTGACGCCACGGTTGACGAAGACATGATCGTCGAGATGGGCACCGGGAGCGATTACGCTGTTGGCACCGATAAAGACACCCTCACCCAGCCGCGCGAGCGGCGAGACATACGCGCTGGGATGAATCAGCGTGTGATAACGAAGAGCGAAGCGACGCTCGAGTTCCGCCGCCAGATTCTCGCGGGTGGGCGTCGTCGGGCCAAGGATATAAAGCTCGTCTGCCGCGGGGTGGAACGCTTCCAGGGTTTCCACCAGCGGCGGCGCGCACAGGCCATTCAGCGCTGCGATCCGTGCCGCCAGCGGCAGGTCGCGTTCGCCGGCGGATTCGGCCAGGTGCAGAACCACTGTTGCAGGCACGAGACCGTTGGCGAGTGCGCAGTCGAACAGATCGGAGACGATGTTGCTGGCACCGAAAATGACCAACCGGCGTGGCGTCGGAACAGTCGTCAACAATGCCTTATTCCAATTCGCGGTGAAAACACAAGTGATTTTCCTGGTGCAGTGCGTTGGTCGCATCGGGCCGCAACCCGCCATGGACCTCACGTCAAGCAGAATCGGCGGGTTACGGCCTTCGGCCTGACCGGGCCTCCCGGACGGCACACCGGCCGCGTTCAACAACTCGATCCATGCGGCAGACGCGCGCGTTCTCGTCAGTTCCGCAAGCAAGAGAGAGGAAAATCCAATCCTGCTCTTTTCGCGCGTCTGGCCGCTGGCGGCGGTTTGGCGCCGATTCAGCGCCGCCGGGCATTGCGCTGCGAGCATGGTGCGCCTGCGCCCGGCCGATTGCAATGCCGGTTGCGTCGAGAGGCCTGGAACATGGCGCCGGTGTGATGTAATCTGGATGCGGGAACCATCGGACCAGCTAGTAGCCGCATCGTCGAAGTTGTGGCGCCGGAATCGTCGTTTATGCGTTTCAGCACTACGGCGGCTGGCCCGATGCCCGGCGTGTCGAAAGCAAGCGAGGAGCAAATACCGCATGGCAGATTCAACGAGCGGCGGCAAGAAGCAGGTCCCGATCTACTGTTACCAGTGCGTCTCGGGCCCCGACCTGATGAAAGTCGAGGTGGAGAACGGCGTCGCCACGCGCATCGAATCGAACTGGGACATTCGCAGCCAGCATCCCGGCGGCGGGCGCGTCTGCGTCAAGGCGTATGGCCTGATCCAGAAGACCTACAACCCGAACCGGGTGAAGCAGCCGATGAAGCGGACCAATCCGAAAAAGGGCCGCCACGAAGACCCCGGGTTCGTGCCGATCAGCTGGACCGAGGCTTTCGGGATCGTCGGCGCGAAGCTGCGCGAACTGCGCGCCAACGGTTTGACCGACGCATCCGGGTTTCCGCGTCTCGCGGTCTCGAGCGGCGGCGGCGGCACGCCGGTGCAGTACATGGGCACGTTCCCCGCGTTCATGGCCGCGTGGGGTCCGGTGGACCAGGGTTTCGGTGCGGGACAGGGCGTGAAGTGCTATCACTCCGAGCATTTGTACGGCGAGCTTTGGCATCGCGCCTTCATCGTCTCGCCGGACACGCCCTACGTGAACTACATCATCAACTGCGGCAACAACGTCG
>JADGRR010000163.1 GCA_017880745.1 Burkholderiales bacterium | reverse complement strand
GGTGCAGGAAGCGATGAAGGCTGAGGGGCTGATCCAATAGTTTTCGCGAAATAAAAAATCAAAAGGCCCGCCTCCGCGCTATATCCCTTTGCGCGTATAAGGGCACTCAGCACCGCTGTCGATCCAGGCCCGGATCAATTCACCCAGTCGTTCCTGAGTGCCCGGTACTGGGTCCCGTCCCGGGCCCGGATTCCAGCCTGTCCTTTCCGAAAATTCGATCCGCCCTGGATTCGCATCGTAAGGTAGAATTATCGCATCATTCTGGACGATGCTTGTAATCCTACGGTCGAGGGATGGATATTGGGAATGGCGTAACGCAACGAACCAAGAGGATGTGCCACCCTGCGGAAGTCGAAAACGTGAGGCGAGAACATCGCTTGCGTTCGCCGCTGATCGCTGACATCCCGCATCAATTCGCGGGTAAATTTGGGGGTATAGACCGAACCAGGTTCACAACTATTTGAGATTGTTATATAATTTAACTTTATAAGCGGACACTCCCTCCGCCACCATCCCGTCGCGAACGGCTCTCAGTCGCGATTTTGCCGCGAGAAAACGCGCGGAATTTGCAGCATCCTGAGACCGACCTCTGCACCTTGTAACGCCGCTAGCTCCCAAAACCATTCTCTAGAGCGCCCCTTTCTCTGGAGCTCTGTACTTTCGCTTGGAGATACGGTTTCGAGACGCCCTTTAAAACAGGTGTTTTTTGAAGCGTCGGCTGACGTCGAGTTCGAAATAAACTCGCTCGACCGAGGCGGACTTCGTTCGTTGCGATCACGGACTGCAAAAATCTGCCTGAATGCCTCGTGTTTATGGGTCGATCCGCTAGCAGGCATTGCTAGTTTTTTCCCCGCTGCTCATCCTAGGCCGGCACAATAATCTTGCCGATAGGCCAGAGCGCTATTCCGGCAAGCTTCAAATGCGCCCAAGCAAAGGGGATGCCCACAATGGTCACCGTGAGGAGAATTGCGGTGATGAGATGCCCTAGCGCCAGCCACCAGCCGGCGAGGAGCAGCCATACGATATTGCCGAGAATTCCCAGCGGTCCGGTGCCGACATCCTCACTGCCCGAATATTGTGCGCGCGACACCGCCTTTTGGCCGAAAGGAAGCAACGCGTAGGAAGCGATGTTGAATGCCGCCCGTGCCCAGGGCAATCCGACAATGGTGATCGCCATGAGAACGGCGGCGATAAGCCAACCGACCGCCATCCATAGGCCGCCGAAGACTATCCAAAGTATGTTGAGTAAAAGGGATACAGCCGACATTTATTTCTTTCCCGAGTTAAATAAGATACGCCGCATTCGACGGGGGCAGATTTTGGTTCCAATAACAAGAGTGACCAGAGGCAAACGGTAATCCTGTTGTTGGCGCTCAAGCAGCGTGCCGCGCCCAGCCTAAGATGGGTAGCGCGATCAGGAAAAGGATGATGGCGATCAGACTAGTCAGGTGCCATGGGTGGTGTTGAAAGCGATGTCCGGTCGTAAAAGAATTTGGCGAGATGGCTTGCGATCTCCTGGCTCGATAGATGATGCGCGCCGCTACGACAGACGCCAAGCCAGCCACGACGATGCCAACTGCTAGCAGTAAAACTACGTTGTCGCGTTGGCCCAGTCCTTGCCGTTGCAGCAGCAAGAGCGGGAAATCGAACAGCCCATGTAGGGCCGTGGCGATCCCCCATCCGGTGAAATCGCTTTTGATTCGAAAACCGTAGCTACGGCGACGCCTATCTCCGAACCGTGCCCAAGCGACGTAAATGCCGATGATAACGCCGAGCGCGCCATGTACTGGAACGGTGAAGAGACCGCGCATGAACGCAATCGTCTTCCAATAATCCGGGTTGTTTGCCAGGTAGAAAAGATTCTCGTAAGCCGCGAAGCCCAGTCCAACGGCTGCGCCATAAACCACACCTTCCATCGGATGGTCATAGGCAATGTAACGGGAACAGAAAAAGACAAGCACAATAAGCTTTGCCGCTTCCTCCGGTGCGGCGACTTCGAACGGCAGACCCAGCCGGGCGAGCAGTTCGCGGCGGTATTTCGAGGTCGAGGCGAGAACGATCTGGGGTATCGGTTGCATATGGGACCGGATTTAACCACGGAATTGCGCGAATTTGCGCAACAACACCCCGCTAGGGGCAGCGCTGTGAAACCAGTTGCTCCTGGCGCGCAATCGAGGCGCTGCGCTCCTCGTCGCTTTGAAACACGCGCTCGCCCTTGTCGTCCAGGCGGTACAGCCGGCGCGCCAATTTCATCTGTCCGAGCTGGTCGCGCGCCTGGTTGCAGGCCTGATGCTGCGCGTCCTCCTGCTGCTTCCGCTTGGCCGTTGCCTGCTCGGCTTCGATGCGGCGGCTGCGGAACTCCAGGTCCTTCTCCTTCCAGCTTGGCTGGCCGGCTTTTCCCGGCACCGGGCCCGGATTGGCCAGATGTTGCTCCACCTCCTGTGCCTTTCCGCCCTGCGGCGGACGCTCGCCGTAATGGGTCGTGCCTTTTTCGTCCACCCACTTATAGACCTGGGCGGTGGCCGGAACGACCAGTGCCCACAATATCCAAAACCTCAGCAAGGCGTTGAAAATTTTGCTTTTCCTTTGGCAGTGGCGGGTAAAAATAATATCATGCGCGCCCTATGTTGCAACCGGCGGCCATTGACGGCCTGGCGTTTGCCCGCAATTCAGCAGTGATCGAGGGGCGGCTAGGCATGGAATCTCTGACGCGACTCACCCAGTCCGAAAGTTCGCGTGCGGTGCTCGATTTTGTCCTGACCGGCGAATTCAACGGGCGCGGCAAGCCGGGGCTGACGCTGGCAGTGGACGTGCGGCGTTCATATTTCCAGGTTTGCCGTCAAATCAGACCTTAATGCGCGCTACCAGATAATCGCGCGCCTCTCGGGGGGCAAATACATCCGGTCGCCTTCCTTGACTCCGAATGCACTGTAGAATCCAGGCTGATTGGCCAGCGTGCCATCGGCGCGGAAGCGCGCCGGTGAGTGCGGATCGGATTTCAGCAACACGATTGCCTGCGGCTCGCGCGTTTTCTCGCGCCACACTTGCGCAAATCCCATGAACAGCCGCTGGTCGCCGGTCAGTCCCCCGATCACTGGCGCCGTCTTGCCGCCGAGCGACAAATGGTAGGCTTTGTATGCGATCGCAAGGCCGGAATTGTCGGCAATATTTTCGCCCAAAGTCAATTCGCCGTTGACGTGGTAACCCGGCACCGGACTGAACGCATTGTATTGCTCGATCAACATCCTAGCCTTGGCCGTGAAGTTCTTGTGGTCCTCCTTGCTCCACCAGTCGCGCAAGTTGCCGTCGCCATCGTACTGGCTGCCCTGGTCGTCGAAACCGTGGCTGATCTCGTGGCCGATCACGGCGCCGATCGCGCCGTAATTTGCGGCATCCTCGGCATTGGCGTCGAAAAATGGCGGCTGCAAGATAGCGGCCGGAAACACGATCTCGTTCAATCCCGGATTGTAGTAAGCATTCACGGTTTGCGGCGTCATGCCCCACTCTTCGCGGTCGATCGGCTGGCCAAGTTTGGCGAGTTGGCGTTGATATTCGAACGCGCTGGCGCGCATCAAATTGCCGACCAGATCACCCTTGATGATTTGCAGCGCCGAATAATCGCGCCACTTGTTCGGATAGCCGATCTTCGGCGTGAACTTGGCCAGTTTTTGCAGCGCTTCCTGCTTGGTCTGCGGACTCATCCAGTCGAGTCCGTCAATGCTTTGCCGGTACGCAGCGAGCAGATTTTGCACTAGCGCTTCCATGCGTGCCTTGCGCTCGGCCGGGAAATGGCGTGCGACGTAGAGTTTGCCGATACTCTCGCCGATCGAACGTTCGAGCGTGGCCACGCCACGCTTCCAGCGCGGCAAGTTCTGTGGAACGCCACGCAGCACGGTGCTGTTGAACCAGAAGTCCTGATCGACGAACGGCCTCGACAGGAATGGCGCATAGCTGTTGAGCAGATGAAACCTGAAATACGCCTTCCAGGCTGGCAGCGGCATTTTTTTCAGCACCCGGTTGAAGCCGGTGAAATAGCTCGGTTGGCTGACGATCACGTAGTCCGCCTTGCCGCCGACGCCGGCGGCATCCAGATAAGCCTTCCACGGATAGCCGGGCGCCAGTCGGCCGAGCCTGTTGAGCTCGACCTTGTTGTAGGTTTTGACTGGATCGCGGTTTTCGACCTTGGTCCACTGGACCTTGGCCAGCTCGGTTTCAAGCGCCAGGATTTGCCGGGCGGCGGCGGCGGCGTGCTGGTCCCCGGCCAACTTCAGCATGTTGCCGATGTGGATCTGATATTTGGCGCGTGCTTCACCCAGCTTGGCGTCATCGCGCTTCAGGTAATAATCGCGGTCCGGCATGCCCAATCCGCTTTGTCCCAGGTCGACTATGTACTTGGTCGAATCGCGTGCGTCCTGATGGATCGCCAAGCGGTACGCAGTATTCACGCGCAACTGGTTCAGATGCGCAATCAGCGTGGGAATCTGCTTCTTGTTCTTTAGCGCCGCAATTCGGGCGAGATCCTTGGCGAGCGGCGTCGGTCCCAGTCGATCAAGCGTTTCTGCATCCATGAAGCTGGCATAAAAGTCGCCGATTTTCTGCGCGTCGGAGCCTGATGGCGCATTCGGGTCTTGCGCCGCGGTTTCGATGATTGCGCGCAATTGGGGCAGCGTTTCGTCACGCAGCTTAAGAAACGAGCCCCAACTGGATTTGTCGGCCGGGATCTCGGTGGAGGTCAGCCATTTGCCGTTGAAATACGCGAAGAAATCGTCTTGGGGATGAACCGTCTCGTCGATGTATTCGAGGTCGATTCCCGAAATCTGCTTCGGTGGTTCGCCGGCGGCCGCATTGGCGGTGGCCAGTGCAAGCGCCAATGTGCCAAAAAATTGAAGTTTCAACGGCAACTCCTTTTCGTGTTGGTATGGAAAGGAACAATCCCTGGTTCGTGGCCCGGGAGCACAGTTTGCCATAGTCAGCAGATTTCGATCGTGCATTCCCACTTTTTCTTCCCACGAACATTGCAACACTACAGCGGTGGAAAACCGGTAAGCAATGAAATTCTCGAATTGCTTCAGGAAATTTCGGCGATCCGATGACAAGCGACTTGCCGGCCCTCGAAGATGTGCAGCGGCGGAACCTGTTGCCGGCAATGCGCGCTCGCGTGCGGACAGCGGTTGTTGAACGCGCAGCCCGGCGGTGGCGCGAGCGGCGAGGGCAGTTCGCCGCTCAAGATGATTTTTTGCTGGCGCTGCGCAGGATCGATGCGCGGGGTGCTGGCCAGCAGCGCTTTGGTGTACGGATGCAACGGACGCTTGAAGATGTCGCGCTTGCTGCCGTGCTCGACCGCCTTGCCGAGGTACATCACCAATACCTCGTCGGCAATGTGTTCGACCACCGCCAGATTGTGCGAGATGAACACGTACGCCACGCCACCGCCTTGCTGCAAATCCATCAGCAAGTTCAATACCTGCGCCTGAATCGAAACGTCGAGCGCGGATACCGGCTCGTCAGCCACGATCACCTGCGGATCGAGCATCAGCGCGCGGGCAATCGCAATGCGCTGCCGTTGTCCACCCGAAAACATGTGCGGATAGCGGCCGTAGTGTTCCGGCCGCAAGCCGACCCTCGCCATCATCGCGTGTGCTCGTTCGGCACGTTGCGCGCGTTTCAAAGCGGTGTTGATGATCAAGGGTTCTTCCAGCATCGCGCCGACTTTCTTGCGCGGGTTCAGACTGGCATACGGATTCTGGAACACCATTTGCACCAGCGGGCGCAGGCGCTTTCTGGTTGCGCGGTCGGCTTCGGCGACATTGGCGCCAGCCATCCACAATTCGCCACCAGTCGGCGGCTCGATCATCGCAATTTGACGTGCCAACGTCGATTTGCCGCAACCGGATTCACCGACCACCGCCAGGGTCTTGCCGCGCGCGAGTACAAACGACACGCCGTCCAGCGCGCGCGCCAGTCCCTTGGGTTTCAACCAGCCTTGCGACACCGGATAATGCTTGGACAGAGTTTTTGCCTGCAGCAGAACGTCCTGCATGTGCGTATCGGCGCTCATCAGGCGGCCCTATCCCAGTTATTGGTCGGCTGTCCGGCGCGATCGAGCGGGAAGTGGCAGCGCACTTGCGTGCCACTGTCGCCGCTCAAGGCCGGGCGCGCAGCGCGGCAACGCTCGGTGGCATAGGCGCAACGCGGATGCAACAGGCAGCCGCGGGGCCGGTCGTATTGGCCCGGCACCACGCCAGCGATGGTTTGCAAGCGGGCGCGGCCGACGTTGTGTTCTGGCAGCGCCGCCAGCAACGCTTGCGTGTATGGGTGGCGCGGCGCATCGAAAATGTCCGGCACGCGCCCGGTTTCGACCACCTGTCCGGCATACATTACCACCACGCGCTGCGCGGTTTGCGCGATTACGCTTAAATCGTGCGTGATCAGCATTAAGGCCATGCCGCGTTCGCGCTGCAGTTGCAATAACAATTCGAGCAATTGCGCCTGCACCGTGACGTCGAGCGCAGTGGTCGGCTCGTCGGCGATCAACAGTCGCGGGTTGCAGGCGATTGCCATCGCTACCATGACGCGCTGACTCATGCCGCCCGACAACTGATGCGGATACGCGTGCAGCCGGCGCTCCGGATCGGGAATCTCTACCTGCTCCAACAGCACCAACGCCAAATCGCGCAATGCTTT
>JADGRR010000162.1 GCA_017880745.1 Burkholderiales bacterium | reverse complement strand
CCGACTATGCCGCACATCTACGTCCTCCTTATTTCTTTTTCACCGGCCGCTTCCAGCCCGTGATCGTGATCTGCTTGACGCGCGAGATGGTGAGCGCGCCCCGGGGTGCATCCTTGGTGAGCGTGGTGCCCGCGCCGAGGGTCGCCCCCTTGCCGACCCGCACCGGCGCCACCAGTTGCGTGTCGGAGCCGATGTGCACGTCGTCCTCGATGATGGTGCGGTGCTTGTTGGCGCCGTCGTAATTGCAGGTGATGGTGCCGGCGCCGATGTTGACGTCGCGCCCCACGGTGGTGTCGCCGACATAGGCGAGGTGGTTGGCCTTGGAACGCGCCGCGATCTGACTCGCCTTCACCTCGACGAAATTGCCGATGTGCACCTCCTCGGCGAGCGTCGTGCCCGGGCGCAAGCGCGCATAGGGGCCGATGCGGCAGCGCGCGCCGATGTCGGCTTCCTGCAAATGGCAGAAGGGCTCGATGCGGGCGCCCGCCGCGACCTTCACGTTGCTGAGCACGCAGTTCGCGCCGACGCTGACGCCGTCACCGAGCACGGTCTCGCCCTCGAACACGCAATTGACGTCGATGGCCACGTCGCGGCCGCAGGCGAGGCTGCCGCGCACGTCGATGCGCGCCGGATCCGCCAGCGTGACGCCATCCTGCATCAAGGCCGCGGCCACGTTGCGCTGAAACGTGCGCTCGAGTTCCGCCAGTTGCGCTTTGCTGTTCACGCCCAGGGTTTCCCAGGCCGCGCCCGGTCGCGTCGAGCTGACGGGCACCTTGTCCGCCACCGCAGCCGCGATCACGTCGGTGAGGTAATACTCCTTCTGCGCATTCTTGTTGCGCAGGCCCGCGAGCCAGGTTTTCATCCGCGCGGTAGGCAGCACCATGATGCCGGTGTTGATTTCGCGCAGCGCGCGCTCGGCCTTGGTCGCGTCCTTTTCCTCGACGATGCGCCTCACCGCGCCGCGGCTGCGGATGATGCGGCCATAGCCGTGCGGATCGTCCAGTTCGACCGTGAGCAGGGCCGCGCCCTTGCCCGCCGCCTGGCACAGCGACCTCAGCGTCTCGGCGCGGATCAGCGGCACGTCCCCGTACAGCACCAGGGTGGGAACCTTGGGATTGAGATGCGGCAGGGCCTGCGCGAGCGCATGCCCGGTGCCCAGTTGCGGCTCCTGTTTCGCCCAGATCAGGTCGTCCTGAGCCAGGGCCGCGCGCACGCGCTCGCCGCCGTGACCGTAGACGATGCAAATCAGCCCGGGCTTGAGGCTGCGCGCGGTGGCAACGACATGCGCGAGCAAGGGCTTGCCCGCCAGCGGGTGCAGCACCTTCGGCAAATCCGAATGCATGCGCTTGCCCAGTCCGGCGGCGAGGATGACGACGTTCATGAAATTCGATCTCTGGCGGGGGCCGAAATGATACCACGCTGATCCGCGCCCTCGCCTTGTAGGGCGGGGCCTTGCGGTATATATTACGACTCGCTTTCCACTGGCCTGCCAGCGCCTGACAGCGCTCGACCAAACCCGGCGCCAGGCAAGCGGTATCGACCGACACAATAATATCTTTGTCCAGGGAGGCACCATGCACCATTCGAGACGCCTGTTGTCGGGTGCGCTGGGCGCGCTTGCCTGCACGGCAGCCTTGGCTCGGGCCGTCTGCAAATACCGTAGCGATGTCGATCCGCGGTATTGCGACGGGAACAAACACCGCGGGGCGATCGAGCGGAAAATGGCGTGCGCCGAAGCGGCGGCGACGAAGTAGCGCAGATGCTGCTTGCCGAGGAACTTCCGCTCTCCCAGGCCGAGTCGCAACTGCTCGAGTTGGCGCGCGAATTCTCGCGCCGCGAGGTCGGGCCGAACGCGGCGCGCTGGGAGCGCGAGCGCGCCTATCCGCGCGAGACGATCCGCGCCGCGGCCGGGCTCGGCCTGACGCGGATCCAGATTCCGGCCGCGCTGGGCGGCCTCGACCTGCGGTTTCGCGCCAAGGTACGGGTGGTGGAGGAGATCGCGCGCGATGACTTCGCGTTCGCGTTCGCCCTGGTCAACACCCATAACGCGGCTGCGCGCCTGGCGCGCGACGGCAACGACAGCCAGCGCGCGCGCTATCTGGACGGCCTCGTGCGCGGTGAACTGATCGGCGCGGTGTCCCTGACCGAGCCCTCGGCGGGCAGCGATTTTCCGGCCATCCGCGCACGCGCCGAGCGCGTCGCGGGCGGCTGGCTGCTCAATGGCGAGAAGGCGTGGCTCACCAACGGCGCCGCGGTCGACGTGGTCGTGGTCTATGCGCAAACCGATGCCGCCGCCGGCGCCAGGGGCATCGCGGCCTTCGTCGTCGATGCCAAGCGCAAGGGCTTCGAGCGCGGCGCCGCCTACGGACTGGCCGGCGCGCACGCGATCGGCGCTGCCGGCTTCAAGCTCGACAAATATTTCGCTGCGGACGACGACGTGTTCTATGCGCCGGGCGCAGCGTTCAAGAATGCGCTTGCGAGCATCACCGGCGCGCGCGTCTATGTCGCCGCGATGTGTTGCGGCATGGTCGAGGAGGCGCTCGGGCTGGCGCTCGCGCGGGCCCGCTCGCGCAGCACCTTCGGCCGGCCGCTGATCGAGCGCCAGGGTTTGCGCTGGATGCTGGCCGATGTCGCCACCGACTTCGAGGCGGCGCGCCTGCTCGCGTACCGCGCGACGCGCCTTCTCGAAGCGGGGCAGGATGCGGTGCTGGCGGCGGCCCATGCAAAGAAGTTCGCCACGCGCATGGCCGAGCGGCGCCTGCCGGAGTGCATGCAGGTGTTCGGCGCCGAAGGCTTGATGGAAGCGCACCCTATCGGGCGCCATCTGGCCGCGGCGCGCGCGGCGCATTACGCCGACGGCACCACCGAAATGCAGAACGAGCGCATCGCGGCGTATCTCGAGCGCGGCATTCCCGGAGGTCTTTCTGACGCATAACGCAAGGCCATTTATGGCGGAAAGGACTGGTTAAGGCAATGACTAATCATCAAGCGAAATTTCGTTGCGCCCTGTTTGCCCTGTGTGCGCTTGGCGCAAGCCTGCTCGCGGGCTGCTCCGCGCTCCAGCGCCATGAGGGGGACGCGGCGACCGCGCAAGGCCTGGCGAAAATCGAACACATCGTCGTGATCTATGCCGAGAACCACAGCTTCGACAACATGTACGGCATGTTTCCCGGCGCCAACGGCGTCGCCAACGCGACGGCCGAGCAGAAGACGCAGCTCGACCTCGACGGAAGACCGCTGGCGCACCTGCCCCCCGTGTACACGCCCGCCGGCAAACCGGATCCGCGCTATCCGCCGAATGCGGCCCACCCCGATCCGCTCCCGAACGGGCCGTTCCGCATCGACCTGCCGCCCGTCGGCGCACGCATCGACGAAGTGGTGCCGAGCCCAATCCACAATTACTACCAGAACATCGAGCAGATCAACGGCGGCAGGAACAACCGGTTCGTGGCCATGACCACGGTCGGCGCGTGGACCATGGGTTACTACGACGGATCGAGCCAGAAACTGTGGCAATGGGCGCGCGAGTACACGCTGGCCGATAATTTTTTCATGGGCGCGTTCGGCGGCTCGTTCCTGAATCACATGTGGCTGGTGTGTGCGTGCACGCCGGTGGACAAGACCGCGCCCGCTTCGGTGCACGCCCAGCTCGACGCGCAGGGAATGTTGAAGCGGAAATCCGGCTCGCCGAAGTCGGTACTCGAAGGGCCGGTGCAACTGCAGGACGGCCGCGTCTCGCCCGACGGCTACGTGGTCAACACCTCGCAGCCGCCATATCAGCCGAGCGGCATTCCGCCAACCGCGGGCGGCAATTCCGATTTCGCCGACGCCTCCAAACATCCGGTGCCGCCGCAGACGGCAAAGACGATAGCCGACACACTGTCCGCAAAAGGCGTTTCGTGGGCCTGGTACGCCGGCGGTTGGAACCAGGCGCTCGCCGATGGGCGGCAGGATCCCGCGGCCAAGCGCAACGTGATCTATGCGCGCGGGCCGGGAAGTCCGATGTTTCAGCCGCATCATCAGCCGCTGAACTACTTCGCGCGCTTCGCGCCTGGCACCGCCGACCGCGCGAAATACATGAAAGATGGCGAAGAGTTCTTTGAGGCCATCGACAAGGGCACGCTGCCGCAGGTGGCGCTGTACAAACCCGCCGGGCGCCTGACGCAGCATCCGAGTTACACCGACATCCATAGCGGCGACATCCACATCGCCGAATTGCTGCGGCGTCTGAGAAACAGCCCGCAGTGGCCGAGCATGGCGGTGATCGTGACCTACGATGAAAACGGCGGCTACTGGGACCATGTGCCGCCGCCCACCGGCCCGGGCTGGGGCGACCGCTGGGGGCCGGGCACACGCATCCCCACGCTGATCGTGTCGCCGTTTGCCCGGCGCGGCTACGTCGACCACGCGACTTACGATACGACCTCGATCCTCAAGCTCATCAGCAGGCGCTTCGACCTGGAGCCGCTGCCGGGGGTGCGCGCGAACATGGGCGATCTGACGCGCGCTTTCGACTTCGCACAATGACCGTCCACGCCCGGGCGTTCCAGACCAGCGTCTGTGCACGCGCCGGCACCTCGCTCTGGCGGTGGCCTCCGTCGGCTTCGTCGGCAAGCTGATCGCCGCGGCGCTCGACACCGCGCTGAACCTGTTCCAGTGGGACCGGGTGGCGATGATGCTGTTTGCGATCTTTGCGGTTGTGATCGTTGCCGAAATTGCGGTAACCTATATCCGCAAACGTGTAATCCGAACCCGGCTAGAGCGCGTCACTCCAGCCTAGGAAGGGTCATGAAGGCGACGGTCATATCTGCAGTCCTGTGTATCCTGTTGGCGGGCCTCGTGCTGCCTGTCGCAGGCAGCCCGGTGTACAAGTGGGTGGATGCATCGGGCGTGGTCAACTACAGCGCGGATCCGCCGCCGGGACACGGCATAAAGACAAGCATCATCGACTCGGCGAATTCCAAGATCAGCAGCTACGATCCGGTGTCGGCCGGGTTGGACGCAAAGTCGCAAATGCGCCACGACAGCGAATACCTGCGCAGCAGGGCCGAACAATTACAGCGCCAGTTGGGCGGGGTTCACTATGCCCGCCAGAGCGTTGCCGAAGCCGCCGAACAGGCGAGGCGGCATAAGTCGGAGCAATGCCGGCTTCAGCGCCGCGTGGATTGCGACGAGGACTATGAGGAAATCGGCTACCCGCGCGTGGCGCTGGTGTCGCGCCAGGCGCTGTTTGCCGCGCCCTTCGTGGTTCGTGCTGCGGCAGCAAACTCTGCGCCTCCGAGCCGCCACGGGGTGCGGCACCCGGGCGGGTCTCGCCGCCATCCCTAGGCTGCTTGCCGCACGCCGGACTGAGCGCTCAACCCAACAGCGGCGCGCAGGCGTCAATTCATGAACTATTTAACATTAAAAATCTCTTTTAACTGATTGTGTTTAATTTAAAAATGTTGTACCGTTTCGGGAGTGGGGTAATACATCGATTGGGCGCGTCGCGTGAACGGAGGCTTGCGTGCAAAATTACTTAACTCAGAATTTCTTAAGCCAGGGAATTTCAAGATTCTCGGCATCGCTGTTCCTGGCGGTGACACTCGCGGCCCTAACGGGCTGTGGCTCTGGAGGATCGGGAGGAACCCCCGTATCGTCCGGAGGAGCGGGAGCTGGAGCCGGAGCGGGAACAGGGGCAGGAGGCGGAACCGGAATAACCAACCCCCCCGCGCCGACTATAACGTTCGCGCTCACCGATGCTGCCGGCGCACCCACAACCTCCATTACCACCGGTGCTCCGGCGACGGTAAAAGCGACGTTGACGAATGCAGCGGGTGCACCCGTTAGCAACGCAGTCATGACCTTCAGCACCGACCCGAATCTGGCAACGATTACCCCGGCCAATACCGCCTTGACCAGCGCGGCTGGAGTCGCTACCGTCACGCTGAATCCCGCCGGCCTGGCTGCGGCGGGTGCCAGTACCATCACGGCAACCGCCCAGGTGGGAACTCCCCCCACGGCGGTAACCGGATCAATAGGCTTTTCCGTCGGCGCCTCCGCCGTCACCGTCTCGGCACCTGTGCTCGGGGTCGGCGCCGCTCCGCTGTCAGCGTTCGGCACGACCAGTATTGCCGTAACGGTATCAAGCGGCGGGGCACCCGTAACCACGCCGCAGAATGTCACGTTTTCTTCTGCCTGCGCCAGCAGCGGCAAAGCCGTGTTGTCAACCGGTGTGGCCACCGTGGCCGGCGTTGCGACAGGTTCATATCGGGACAATGGCTGCGCCGGAACTGACGCAATCAGCGCCTCGGTAGCGGGCGTCACATCAGCTTCGACCAACCTGATCGTAACCGCCCCAACGGTGGGCTCGATCCAGTTTGTTTCCGCCACGCCCGCCAGCATTTCCTTGAAAGGGACCGGGGGCGTTGAAACTTCACAGGTGTTTTTCAAGGTGGTTGATACCGGTGGAAACCCGATCAGCGGGAAGACGGTCACGTTCGACTTGAGCACTACCGTAGGTGGGATTACGCTCACGCCGATCCCCTCCACCGCGACTTCGGATGCGGCCGGGTTGGTGGTCACCAACGTCAATTCGGGCACGGTCAGCACGCCGGTGAGAGTGACGGCCACGACCCCCGGTGCAACTGGCAGCACCACGCTCACCACCCAATCGAGCGGATTGACGATCACCACCGGCATTCCGGCGCA